>CAZANT010000007.1:0-21732 GCA_964486575.1 uncultured Burkholderiaceae bacterium
CTGTTCCACTACCGTAACCAGGGGGCCGACTACGGCCGCATTCTGGTGGGCCTGCAAGTGCCCGCAGCCGACGACAAGGCCTTTTTGCAGTTTCTCAACACCCTGGGCTACCCCTATGTGGAAGAAACCCGGAACCCTGTTTACCAATTGTTCCTGCGCTCGTGACCCAGACCGATCCAGCGCCTGCCTCCCCATGTGAGCGCTGTGGCGCGCCATTCCACTGCGGCATGAGCGATGCCGCGCCCTGCTGGTGCACGTCCCTGCCCCGGCTGCCGCGCGCGCAACTCACCCAGGCCATGACGCAGGCCGATGGCACCGTATGGCAGGGCTGCCTGTGCCCTGCGTGTTTGCAGCACATCGTCGCAGGTGCGACCGGTGTCTGACGCGCCGAAGGATCCCAGCGCCGCCGGCTTTGTCCGGCACTACCTGCTGGCGCTGCAGTTCTTCACCCGCATCCCAGTGACTGGTCGGCTCGCCAACTGGGTGGGCTTCAGCCCGGCCATGCTGCGGGCCAGCGCCGCCCATTTCCCCGGCGTCGGCTGGCTGGGGGGGGCGGTGGCAGCGGTGGTCTACGGCGCAAGCATTGTCACGCTGCCCGGCTCGGTGTTCGCACCGCTGCTGGCGGCGGCGCTCTGCACCGTGGCCACGGTGATGCTGACCGGCGCCTTCCACGAGGACGGCTTGGCCGACATCGCCGACGGCCTTGGTGGCAGCTACGACCGCAACCGGGCGCTGGAAATCATGAAGGACTCGCGCGTCGGTGCGTTTGGTGCGCTGGCGCTGGTGCTGGCCGTGGGCACCAAGCTCGCGGTGCTGGCGCTGCTGGGCGACAGCACCCTCACCGGCGACGACGCCACCCGCGCCTGCGTGCTGGTGTGGCTGGCCCACGTGCTGTCGCGCGGCGCGCCGCTGTTGCTGATTGCGGTGTTGCCTCACGTCGGCGACGCGGCCGGCAGCAAGTCCAAACCGCTGGCCGACACGGTCAGTCCCCGCAGCCTTTGGGTGGGTGCAGCCTGGTGCCTGGGAGCCATGGCGCTGGCAGGAATCGAGCTGGACGTCGGCACACTGGCGGTCTCGCTGCTGGCGCTGGTGGCGGCCCTGGTCTGGATGGGCCGTTTGCTCGCCCGGCGGCTGCACGGCTTCACCGGCGACGGCCTGGGCGCGACGCAGCAGGTGTGTGAGATCGCCTTCTACATCGGCGCGGCGCTGGCCAGCTGAGACAGTCACACCCATGCGGCTCTGGCTGGTCCGGCACGCGCAGCCCCTGGTGCAGTCCGGTGTGTGCTACGGCGCGTTGGACCTGCCAGCCGATGGCCACGCCACCCACGCCTGCGCTGAAGCCTTGGCTTCGGCGGTGCCGTACGCCACGGCAATACATGCGTCGCCGCTACAAAGATGTGAGCAGCTCCGCAAGGAACTGCTCCGGCTTAGGCCTGATTTAGCCTCAAAAACCGACCCCAGACTCGCAGAAATGGCATTTGGCACCTGGGAAGGCCAAACCTGGGACGCGATTGGCCAGCCCGCCATCGACGCCTGGGTGGCCGACTTCGGCCAGCACCGACCCGGCGGCGGTGAATCGGCCCAGGCGGTGTTGCAGCGCGTGGGCGCGGCGCTGCGGGAGACGCAGGCACAGGACCACAATACAGTGTGGCTGACCCATGCGGGCGTGATCCGCGCTGCCAATCTCTGGTTGACGGGCGTGCGCACGGTGCACGACGCCGCCAGTTGGCCCAAGGCCGCCCCCACGTTCGGTCAATGGCAGGTGCTGGACCTGTGACTTCACCAGCCACTACCATCCCCCCATGACGGATTTGTTCATTGGCCTGATGTCAGGCACCTCGCTGGACGGTGTGGACGGTGTGCTGGCCGATTTTTCGGACCTGGCCAACGGTGGCAAGCCACGCGTTTTGGGCCACGCCAGCGCCCCGTTCGACGCTGCGCTGCGCGCCGAGCTGCTGGCGCTCAACACCCCCGGCGACAACGAACTGCACCGCGCCGGTGTCGCGGCCAACGCGCTGGTACGGCTGTACGCCGAGGTGGTGGCCCACCTGCTGGTGCAGACTCCGGCGGCGCGCGGCGCGGTACAAGCCATCGGCGCCCACGGCCAGACCGTGCGCCACCGCCCCGGTGAGTTCGACGGGACCGGCTACACCTGGCAAATCAACAACCCAGCGCTGCTGGTGGAGCGCACCGGCATCCGCGTGGTGGCCGACTTCCGAAACCGCGACCTGGCCGCTGGCGGCCAAGGCGCACCACTCGCTCCCGGCTTTCACCAGGCGCTGTTTGGCCAGCCCGGGGTGCCGCTGGCGGCTTTGAACCTGGGTGGCATCGCCAACCTGACCCTGATCGATGCCGATGGCGGAGTCAAAGGGTTTGACTGCGGTCCCGCCAATGCCTTGATGGACCACTGGTGCCAGCAACACACCGGCCAGCCATTCGACACCGGCGGCGCCTGGGCGGCCAGTGGACAGGTGCACGCGCCCTTGCTGGCCGCCTTGCTGAGCGAGGCCTATTTCAGCAAGCCGCCGCCCAAAAGCACCGGGCGGGATCTGTTCCACGCGGACTGGCTGGCCCACAAATTGGCCGCGTTTGCAGCGTTTCCCGCGGCCGACGTGCAAGCCACGCTTGCCGAGCTGACGGTGGCCAGCGTCGTGGCGGACCTCCGCCGCTTCAACGCAGGCGCCTCGGAATTGGTGGTGTGTGGGGGCGGTGCGCTGAACAGGCACCTGATGCAGCGCATGCAGGCCCATCTACCGGAAATGGCGGTCTGTTCATCGGCTGCCAAAGGCGTGCCGCCGCAACAGGTGGAGGCCACCGGGTTCGCGTGGCTGGCCAGACAAACCCTGCTCGGCCTGCCAGGCAACACGCCCAAAGCCACCGGCGCGACCGCCTCCAGAACGGCAACGGGCGCCATGGGCGCCCGTGTGCTGGGGTCTGTCTACCCCGTCTGAGTCAGAAAAAGCTCAGGTCGAGAAGCTCGAACCGCAGCCGCAGGTGGACGTGGCGTTCGGGTTCTTGATGACGAACTGTGCGCCTTGAAGGTCTTCTTTGTAGTCGATTTCGGCACCCACCAGGTACTGGTAGCTCATCGCGTCGATCAGCAGCGAAACCCCGTTTTTGGTCATGGTGGTGTCGTCTTCGTTGGTGATCTCATCGAAGGTAAAACCGTACTGGAAGCCAGAGCAGCCACCGCCCTGCACGAACACGCGCAACTTTAGCTCCGGGTTGCCTTCCTCGGCAATCAGATCGGCCACTTTGGCTGCGGCGCTGTCGGTGAACACGATGGGGACCGGCATGTCGGTCTGGATGTCTTGGGCAAGTGCACTCATGGGCTTCTCCGAGGGAATTGGTGGGATATTACCCCGATTTGAGCAACTGCGACGACAGCGGGGGTTCTACAGCGACGAGCAGGTCAGGCCTGCTGCGCCGCGTTGTTGGACGCCAGCGTCAGCGCTGGCTTCTCCTCCGGCGTCTGCACCGGCTGCAGGCGGCCGGTGATCAACGCGCCCTGGTGCATTTCCAGCGCCCGGTAATGCACGTCGCCCTCAATCCGGGCGGTGGGCTGCAACTCCAGCAACTCGGCCGCATGGACCGGGCCCAGAATCTTGCCGTTGATGATGACGTGGTCGGCGTGGATTTCTCCGTTCACCACCGCCGTTTCTGAGATCACCAGGATGCTGGGTCGGCCTTCGATGGCCAGCACGTTGCCATTCACCTTGCCATCAATCCGCAGGCCTTCGCCAAAACTGATGTGCCCCTGAATGGTGCTCTCGACGGCGATCAGGCTTTTGATCGGGGGCTGTTTTTTGCGGTTGAACATGGCTGTTTCCTAAAGCTTCACACTGTGCAGCGCACGGGTGGCGGTGCCTTCCAGCACCTTGACCGACACTGTTTTTACCACGGCCTGGGGGGGCAGGTCGACCAAGCCCTCCATGCGCTGGTACTGGCGGAACTGCAGTTTCTGTGCGCCGCCGGGCAGCGGCATGCTCCAGGGCTTGTTGTTCAGCGTGCCGGCAATGGTGATCTCCAGCGTGCCGTCGAACTGCGGCGCCTTGCGCGCGGCCTGAATGACCAACACCTGCCACTTCAGCTGCGTGTCGCCCAAGACCTCTGCCTGCAGACTGCGCACGTTCAGGCTCTGACCGGTGGCCAGCGGCACCAACTGCTCAAAGAAGCCGAGGTCGTCGCGCAGCGTACGGTTGTCGGCTTCCAACTGGCGGATTTGCTGCAGCAGCTTGTCTTGCGCGGCTTTTTCTGCGGTCAGCAGGCTGGCGGTGGTGGTGCCGGCCTGCTCCGTAATCTGGATGCGTTCTGCGCGCAGTTTTTGAACCTCGGTGCGCAGGTTCTCCAGTTCCAGCTGGTGGTTGCGGTCGAGGCCGGCAATGTGTTTGCCAAATTCAAACGCCCACAAGCCGATGGCAGCACAAAAGCCCAGCACCAGAGCCAGCATCACCCAACGCAGGGGCCAGGGCAACGCGCTGCGCACCGCCATGCGCGGGGCGCTGATGGTCAGGCGGCGGCGGAGCAGGCGAAAACGCATCGGTGGGTTGGGGGAAGTAGCGACAAGGAGTTGCAGTGTAGGCCAAGCCAGCGGCGGCGCGACTGGAAAGTCGCCAAAACAAAAGCCGCAACAAGTTGCCTTGTGGCGGCTTGGACGGTCGGCACCCGAAGGCACCGACAGCATCGGGCACCCGGGGGTGCCCACGTGGATCAGCGCTTCGAGAACTGCTTGCGGCGGCGGGCGCCGTGCAAACCGACCTTTTTACGCTCAACTTCACGGGCGTCGCGGGTGACAAAACCAGCCTGGCTCAGCATGGGCTTGAGCGTGGCATCGTAGTCAATCAGCGCGCGGGTGATGCCGTGGCGGGTGGCGCCAGCTTGGCCAGACTCGCCACCGCCGTGCACGTTGACCATGATGTCAAACGTTTCAGCATGGTTCGTCAGGTACAGCGGCTGCTTGCAGATCATGATCGAGGTCTGGCGGCCGAAGAACGCTTGAATGTCCTTGCCGTTCACGACGATCTGGCCGGAGCCTTTTTTCAGAAACACGCGGGCGACGCTCGATTTGCGACGGCCGGTGCCATTGTTCCAATCACCAATCATCTCAAGGCTCCTTAGATTGCCAGCACTTTAGGCTGTTGGGCGGTGTGGGGGTGCTCGGCACCGCCATACACCTTGAGCTTCTTGATCATGGCGTAGCCGAGCGGGCCCTTGGGCAGCATGCCCTTGACGGCCTTCTCGAGTGCGCGGCCGGGGAACTTGGCCTGCATGTCGCGGAAGTTGGTAGACGAAATACCACCGGGGTAACCCGAGTGGCGGTAGTAAATCTTGTCGGTCGACTTGGCGCCGGTAACGCGCAGCTGGGAAGCGTTGATGATGACAATGAAGTCACCGGTATCGACGTGAGGCGTGTAAATGGCCTTGTGTTTGCCGCGCAAACGGAGAGCAACTTCGCTGGCTACTCGTCCGAGGACCTTGTCGGTCGCGTCAATCACAAACCACTCGTGCACCACGTCAGCGGGTTTGGCGCTGAAGGTTTTGGTCATGAGTTTTCTCTTTTACGAGGGTTTGGCGGGCTCTTTTCTACGGTCGGTTTTCCTCTGACGGGAATCTCTTAGGTAGGTTTGTTACCTCGGTGCGGGGCCCTGGGCAACCTTCGCCGCGGAGCCACAAAAGCGCTGCGAAGCTTTGGATTATACGAAGTTTTGGCCGCACCAAGCAAACAGATTGCGCTCGGCAGGCTGTGAAAACCGGCGCAACGGTTACCATCGCTGGCTATGTTCAGTTACCGCCACGCCTTTCACGCCGGCAACCATGCCGACGTGCTCAAGCACATGGTGTTGGTGGCCATGCTCAAGCACCTGACCGAAAAAGAGGCACCGCTGACGGTGATTGACACCCATGCTGGCGCCGGTCTTTACCGGTTGGACGGCGACTATGCCAGCACCAGTGGCGAGGCCAGCGAAGGCGTATTGCGCCTGTTCTTGCAGCCGAATATCACCCAAGCCCTAGTAAAAGCTAGCGGTTCAGCTACTGAAGTCATAGCACTCGCACTCCAGGACTACCTGGACCTGATCCGCTCATTCAACAGCAGCGGCCAGGTGAAGGTCTACCCTGGCTCGCCGTTTGTGGTGCACCAGCTGCTGCGGGCGCAGGACAAGCTCAAGCTGTTTGAGCTGCACCCCGCCGACAGCCGGGCGCTGGCCGGCAACATCGCCCAGCTGGAAGCCGGGCGGCAGATTGCGGTGCTGGCAGAAGACGGGTTTGAGGGCCTGAAGAAATTCATCCCTCCCCCGGCGCGCCGGGCGCTGGTGTTGTGCGACCCGAGCTACGAAATGAAAACCGACTACGCCCGGGTACTGACACTGGCAGCCGACGCGCTCAAGCGCTTTGCCACCGGCACCTACGCCGTCTGGTACCCGGTGATTCCCCGACCCGAGGCGCACGACCTGCCGCGGCGCCTGAAAACCATCGCCACCAAGGCCGGCAAAGGTTGGCTGCATGCCACGTTGGCGATCAAATCCGGCAAACCGCCGCTGGCGACCGACAAGGTCAACTCCGGTGAAAAGGCCCAGCGCCCCGGACTGACGGCCAGCGGCGTGTTCATTGTCAACCCGCCCTTCAGCCTGAAACCAGCGCTCGCCGCGGCCTTGCCGCAGCTGGTGACGCTGCTCGGTCAGGACAGCAGCGCGCGGTTCAACATCGAGTCGGCAGGCTAGTCCAACGCAACCCCAGCCGGCAACGTCAGGCGCCGCGCTGGGCCAGCTTCATCGCGTCGTTGGCGTAAGCATTCAGCTTGCGCGCGGCCTCGGCTCGCTGCGCTGGTGTGGTGCTGTTGTGCACCACCGCCATGCCCGCACACCCCTCTTGCACCAGCGCTTCGGCATAGCGGCGCTGCTGTGGGTCGGGCGCGCGCAGGCGGCGGGCGAGCAAGGCGCGCATCGCGTCGCGGGTGGTGGTGAGATCGGGTCGGGTTTGCGCAATTTGCCGCAACACCTGCACCGCGTCTTGCTGGTGGCGCAGCCGGGTGACGTAGGTGGTTTGCGCGTCGAAGGTGGCATTTACCACTTGCTGGCGCAGCAGCTCCCGTTGTGACGCATTCAGCCGGCCATAGACGGATTCCGCACGGTCCAGCAACTGGCTGTAACGCCGCTCTTTCGCCTCGGCCGCACTGCCTCCCAGCCATTTGGCGCGGTAGTCGGCATTGCTTTTGGCGTACTTGCGTTCCATCGCCTGCACTTGGGCGGTGGTGAGGCTGGCGGCCAGCGCCACCACCGCCGTCTCGGCCTTCACGCTCAGCCGCTCGCCAGAAGCCACCACCTCTTTGTAGACGCTGCACACCGCGTCGGCGGTGAGCGGCTCCGGCAGGCGCCGGGCGGTGTCGCGGAGCAAGGTGGCGATGCGCGGCAATTCGTTTTGGCGGTGCCAGTGCTGGATGTCGACCAGCTCGCTGCGCACCATCACCGACTGGGCCGTGTCGAGGTCCACATAACCGTCCAGCCACCAGTGAACCAGCTCGGTCGCATTGTTGTAGACCAGCGAGGGCGCGCTGCACGCCGACAGCAGCGCCGCCCCCAGCAAACCGATAATGGCGAAGGTTAACGAAACAACACGGGGAAACAGGCGCATGGACAACACCATAGACCACATCGGCTTCCATGCGCTCGACGTGGTGATCATGGCCGCGGGCAAAGGCACGCGCATGAAGAGCCAGCGCCCCAAAGTGCTGCACCGCCTGGCAGGACGGCCAATGCTGGGCCACGTGGTGGCCACCGCCGCCGCGCTCGACGCCCGGCGGGTGGTGGTAATCACCGGCCATGGCGCGATGGAGGTTGAAGCAGCGCTGCAAGACTCTGCCTGGGCTCAGGGCGGTTTTGACTTGAAATTGGTGCGGCAGGAGCCACAACTGGGCACCGGGCATGCGGTGCAGCAGGCGGTACCCGCCCTGCACGATGACGGCACGGTGCTGATTCTCTCGGGTGACGTGCCGCTGATCCAGGCCGACACGCTGCGCGCGCTGCTGACTCTGAGTGCAGGCCAGCGTGTGGCCCTGCTCACGGTGACGCTACCCGACCCAACCGGCTATGGCCGCATTGTGCGCGACCAGGTTCATGGCGAGGCGCACGGCGACGCGCGGGTGGCGGCCATCGTCGAGCACAAAGACGCCAGCGACTCGCAGCGCGCCATCCGCGAAATCTACAGCGGCATCATGGCGCTGCCGGCGCGTCTGCTGAAGGGCTGGTTAACGCAGCTGACCAACGACAACGCGCAGCAGGAGTACTACCTGACCGACATCGTGCGCTTTGCGGTGGCCGACGGTGTGCCGGTGCTGGCCCATGCCATCACCGATGCGCTGCAGGTCACCGGCGTCAACAGCCCGGCGCAACTCGCAGAGCTGGAGCGCGCCTGGCAGCGCCGCCTGGCCGATGCGCTGATGGCCCAGGGCGTGCGGCTGGCCGACCCGGCGCGACTGGACGTGCGGGCCGACCCGCGGTTGGACGTGCCGGCCGAGCTGCTGTGCGGGCAAGATGTGGAAATCGATGCCAATTGCATTTTTGAGGGCCGTGTGGAGCTGGCCGACAACGTGCGCATTGGTGCGAACTGCGTGGTGGCCAACGCCCGCATTGAAGCCGGCGCGGTGATCCACCCCTTCACACACATTGACGGCGAGCGTCTCGGCGTGACCGTGGGCGCCGGTGCCCTGGTCGGCCCATTTGCTCGGCTACGGCCCGGCGCGCAGCTGGGGGCGGAGGTGCACATTGGCAATTTTGTCGAGGTGAAAAACAGCACCCTGGCCGACGGCGCCAAAGCCAACCACCTGGCCTACCTGGGCGACGCCACCGTGGGCGAGCGCGTCAATTTTGGCGCGGGCAGCATCACCGCCAACTACGACGGCGCCAACAAGCACCGCACGGTGATCGAGGCCGATGTGCACGTAGGCAGCAACTGCGTGCTGGTGGCCCCGGTCACGCTGGGCGCGGGCGGTACCGTGGGTGGTGGCTCGACCATCACCAAAAACACCCCGTCGGGCGCCTTGAGCGTGGCGCGCGGCAAGCAAGTCAGCATTGCCAACTGGCAACGCCCGGTGAAACAGAAAAAGTGAGCGCGCCGCGGCTCGCCTACCATCCACCCCACAACTTTCGGAGCTAGCCATGTGCGGCATCGTCGGCGCGGTATCCCAGCGCAACATCGTTCCCATCCTGGTGCAGGGCCTGCAACGGCTGGAGTACCGCGGCTACGACTCGTGTGGCGTGGCCATCCAGCGCCCTGGCAAAGCGCCTGGCGCGCCCTCCACCCTGGCGCGCGCCCGCAGCACCTCGCGCGTCGCCGAGTTGCTGGAACAAGTCAGTACCGAGCACATCGAAGGCACCACCGGCATTGCCCACACCCGCTGGGCCACCCACGGTGCCCCGGCCGTGCGCAACGCCCACCCGCATTTCAGCCATGGCCCCGGCGCGCAGGCCGAGCACCAGCCGGGCCGCATTGCGCTGGTGCACAACGGCATCATTGAAAACCACGACGAGCTGCGCAAAGACCTGCAAGGCAAAGGTTATGTGTTCGTCAGTCAGACCGACACCGAAGTCATTTCCCACCTGATCGACCACCACTACAGCGGCGACCTGCTGGCAGCGGTACAAAAGACCGTGAAACAACTGCACGGCGCCTACGCGATTGCGGTGTTCTGCCAACACGAGCCGCAGCGGGTGGTCGGCGCGCGCGCCGGCTCGCCACTGATTGCGGGTGTGGGCGACGACGGAATAGAGCTCTTTCTGGCCAGCGACGCGATGGCGCTGGCCGGCGTGACCAACCAAATCGTCTACCTGGAAGAAGGCGACGTGGTCGACCTGCAGCTTGGCCAGCTGGCGGTATTCAACCGGCAGGACCAGCCGGTGCAGCGCGAGGTGAAGACCGTGTACGCCCACAGCGGCGCGGCCGAACTCGGCCCCTACCGCCACTACATGCAAAAGGAAATCTTCGAGCAGCCGCGTGCGATTGCCGACACCCTGGAGGGTGTCGTCGGCATCACGCCCGCGTTGTTTGGTGCCGAAGCCGAGGCGGTGTTTGGCCAGATTGACAAGGTGCTGATCCTCGCCTGTGGCACCAGCAGCTACGCCGGCCTGACCGCCAAGTACTGGCTGGAAAGCATTGCCAAGCTGCCCTGCCAGGTGGAGGTGGCCAGCGAATACCGCTACCGCGAAAGCGTGCCTGATCCCAAAACATTGGTGGTCACCATCAGTCAAAGTGGCGAAACCGCCGACACACTGGCCGCGTTGAAACACGCGCGCGATTTGGGCATGCACCACACGCTCACCATCTGCAACGTGGCCACCAGCGCGATGGTGCGCGAGTGCAAACTAGCCTTCATCACGCACGCTGGGGTGGAGATCGGTGTGGCGTCCACCAAGGCGTTCACCACGCAACTGGTGGCGCTGTTCCTGTTGACGCTGGTGATGGCCAAGCTGCGCGGCACCCTGCCAGCCGCGGGCGAAGCCGCTGCCCTGCGCAACCTGCGCCACCTCCCGGTGGCGGTGCAATCGGTGCTGGCGTTGGAGCCACAAATCATGGCTTGGTCGGAAGCGTTTGCGAGCAAACAAAACGCGCTGTTCCTGGGGCGTGGCCGCCACTACCCCATCGCGCTGGAAGGTGCGTTGAAACTCAAAGAAATCACCTACATCCACGCCGAGGCCTACCCGGCTGGTGAACTCAAACACGGCCCATTGGCCCTGGTGGACGCCGCCATGCCGGTGGTCACCATCGCCCCGGCCGACGACCTGCTGGAAAAGCTCAAGAGCAACATGCAAGAAGTGCGTGCACGCGGTGGCCAGCTGTATGTGTTCGCCGACGGCGACACCCGTATCGAGAACGACGAAGGCATCCACGTGATCCGACTGCCAGAACACTATGGCGCCCTGTCACCGTTGCTTCACGTGGTGGCCCTGCAGCTGCTGGCCTACCACACGGCCTGCGCGCGCGGAACCGACGTCGACAAACCGCGCAACCTGGCCAAATCGGTCACTGTGGAGTAGACCGTGCTGCTTGGGTTGACAGGTGTGCGCACCGGAAGAGTCGACAGCTGAGCGACATTCGCCTCGGTAACGCCAGTGTCGCCGCTGGGTGTACCAGTGAAAGAGAGCACCGTTGCAACCGTGGAAACTTCCCTCATAAGCCAGCCGGTCCGCCTGACCCGTCATCACACCCGCCGCCTGCGCGAGGCCTATCGCTCTGCCGGCTGGCCCGTTCAGGACATCCTGGAGGTTGAACTGCTCGCCGCCGGTCTGCTGGAGCGGGTTCCTCACCCCAGCGGTCACGAGACTGTCCGCGTCACCGACGCTGGCATGGCCTGTCTGGCCCAGACCGCCGCCCAGAACCGCCAGGCCCTGTCGGCACACGACACGTTGGTCCAGCGCATCGCCCAGGCCCTGCTTCGCGATGGCCGCATCGTCTGGACCAATCTGAGCGTCCGAGCACGCTTGCCGGACGCACCTGACTCGCACCAGGGGCCCGCCCGCTGGAAAGTCTGCAAACCTGACCTGTTCTCGATTCGCCACACCTCGGTGGCAAGCTACCTGGAGCCCATCGTCCACGAGATCAAGGTCAGCCGGGCTGATCTGCTGGGCGACCTCAAGCGCCAGGACAAGCGCGACGGCTACCTCAACGTCGGCGGCCAATGCTGGTACGTGCTGGGCCAGGACGCCAAAGGCCGCCCGATTGCCGCGCCAGAGGAGATTCCCTCGGCCTGCGGTGTCCTCATCGCGGAAGCCAGCCGTCTGGTCGTGGCCCGATCCGCCCCCAAACGCCAGATGCTTGACCTGCCCTTCGCCCTGTGGATGGCCTTGGCCAAGGCCACGCCGCTGCCAGCCCAGGCGGGCACACCGGACGAACTCGCCGACCAAGCACCCTTGGCCCCTGTGGCGCCACCTGACGCATGACCGCCGTGGTACCCAGCGAGGACGGCTCGACGGCGGTGTACACCGTCGCCGTCCGCGACCTGTGCGAGTTCACCGCCAAGGTCGGCAGCCTGGATTTGCGTTTCACCCCAACGCCCACCGCGTTGCAAGGCATCCTCGGGCACCAGCTGGTTGCCCAGCGGCGTGGGCCAGACCACGAGACCGAGGTCAAACTCTCCGGTCAGCACCAGGAACTGCGTGTGGTTGGCCGCTGCGATGGCTACAACGCCCAACGCAATGAGCTGGAAGAAGTCAAAACCTACCGGGGCAGCCTGGAGGCCATGGCAGAAAACCACCGCCTCCTGCACTGGGCGCAGGCCAAGGTCTACGGTGCACTCATGTGCCAAAGCAGGGGACTGGCCGACATCACCCTGACCGTCGTTTACTTTGACGTGATCAGCCAGACCGAGAGCCCGGAGACAGAAGTTTTCACCGCCCCGGCACTGCAACAGTTCTTTGAAGCCCAGTGCACCACCTTTTTGGTGTGGGCTCGCGAGGAGCTGGCGCACCGCCGGGACCGAGACCGGCACCTCGAAGCCTTGGCTTTTCCCCAGCTGCCGTTTCGCGCCGGGCAGCGTGCGCTGGCCAGCGCCGTTTACCGCGCCTGCACCCAGTCGCACACCCTGCGGGCCCAAGCTCCCACCGGCATTGGCAAGACCATGGGTACCTTGTTCCCCGCACTCAAAGCCATGCCTGTCCGAGGTTTGGACAAGCTGTTCTTCCTTTCAGCCAAGACGCCGGGTCGCCAAGTGGCGCTGGACGCATTGGCGAAGCTGGGGCTGCCCGCCAGTTCCGACCACCCATTTCCCATTCGCGTGGTTGAACTCGTCGCCCGCGACAAGTCGTGCGAGCACAAAGACAAAGCCTGCCATGGCGAGTCCTGCCCGCTGGCCAATGGCTTTTACGACAAGCTGCCACAGGCCAGGGAAGCGGCCGCCCAGGTGCGCTGGCTGGACCGCACGCAGCTGCGCGCTGTGGCGTTGGCGCATGCGGTGTGCCCCTATTACCTCGGCCAGGAAATGGTGCGCTGGGCCGATGTGGTGGTGGGTGACTACAACCACTACTTTGACCGCAGCGCCATGCTTTACGCGCTGACGCTGACACAAGACTGGAAGGTTTCGGTGCTGGTAGACGAGGCCCACAACCTCTACAGCCGCGCTTGCAGCATGTACAGCGCCGACCTGAGTCAGGCCGAGGCGATGGCGGTTCGGCCCCATGTCACAGCCGGTATTCGTAACAGGCTCGATGCCTTGCTGAACGAATGGCAGTTGCTGCTGGATGGTCAGGCGCGGCAAGCCCCTGGGACAGACTGGCATCTGATCAACGAACTGCCTGAAGACTGGGTGCGTGCGCTGCAAAAGCTCAACAGCGCCATTGGCGAGCACCTGAACAACCACCCGACGCAGGCCCACGGACCGGTGTTGCCCTTCTACTTTCGCACCTTGGGCTTTGCCGGACTGGCGGACACTTTGGGCGACCATTCGCTGTGCGAGCTGGATACCAGCAACCTCGGGTTGGCCGATGCGGCAGCAGGGACCCCCGAGGAAGCAACGACGAGCCACCAGCTGAGCCTGGACCCTGGTGCGCTGCAAACCGCCGAATGGGCCCCAGGCAAGCTGACCCTGCGCAATATCGTGCCGGCGACCTTCCTGTTGCCACGGATTCAGGCCGCAGATTCGTTGGTGCTGTTCTCCGCCACCCTGTCGCCACAGGATTACGACCAGAACCTGTTGGGGTTGCCTGACAACACGCGGCACCTGGATGTGCCCAGCCCGTTCAGCCCAGACCAGTTGCAGGTGACGGTCCTGCCGATCTCCACCCGGATCACCGACCGGGATCGGACGCTGGACACGCTGGTGGATGCGATGACTGTGCAGTACGCAGCCAAACCGGGCAACTACCTGGCTTTCTTCAGCAGCTTTGATTACCTGCAAAAGGCACAGCAGCGCCTGCAGCAGCGGCACCCGGACATACCGACCTGGTCCCAGGCGCGCACCATGGACGAGCCGAGCCGGCAGCAGTTTCTGGACCGTTTCTCCGTGGCAGGTCAGGGGGTTGGTTTTGCGGTGCTGGGCGGGGTGTTTGGCGAAGGGGTAGACCTGCCTGGCAGCCGGCTGATTGGGGCCTTCATCGCCACCATGGGTTTCCCGCAGTTCGACCGGGTGAGCGAGGCAATCCGGGCGCGAATGGAGGAAAAGTTTGGCCGGGGGTACGACTACACCTACGTCTACCCCGGGATTCAGAAAGTGGTGCAGGCCGCGGGCCGGGTCATCAGAACAGAGACGGACACCGGAACGGTGATGCTGATGGACCGACGGTATGGAGACCCGCGTTACCGGGGCTTGTTGCCTGCGGCATGGAGGGCTGGCAACGTACGACGCGATTGACGTCTGACCGAGAAACCGAGTGTCTGTTGCCGTACAGACGACACAACCCTCGCGGACCAGACTGCCGGATGAGTCTAAAAACCACGGCCTTTTTGCAGAACCATCTGCTCGCAGCAATGCCAGCGGATGTGCTCGCCGCGTGGTCACCGGCGTTGGAGCCGACGGAAATGCCCTTGGGCATGGTGATGTACGAAGCCGGCACCACACTCAGTCACGTGTATTTCCCGACCACCGCCATCGTGTCGCTGCTGTACGTGATGCAGAACGGGGAGTCGGCAGAGATTGCGGTGGTAGGCAACGATGGCTTGTTGGGCGTTGCACTGTTCATGGGCGGCGGGTCCACACCCAGCCGGGCACTGATTCAAAACGGTGGCCAAGGGTTTCGCATCGGGGCCGACGTGGTGAAGCACACATTTGAAACGTCCTTGCCTACGATGCATTTGTTGCTCCGTTACACACAGGCCCTGATCACACAGATGACGCAGTCGGCGGCTTGCAACAAACACCACAGCCTGAACCAACAACTATGTCGCTGGTTGTTGCTGACGCTGGACCGCGCTAACAAGACCGAGCTGGTCATGACACGACAAATGATTGCCAACATGCTGGGCACCAGCGGCAAGTCCATGCGGCAAGGCGCAGCCGAACTGGAGGACGAAGGACTGATCCGTTACTCCCACGGGAGAATCACGATCCTCAACCGCAAAGGGTTGGAGAAGCGCAGCTGCGAGTGTTATGCCGTGGTGCGCGACGAGTACGCGCGCCTGCTGCCTCAAGGCATTCACAAGAAGCCGAACTGAAAGCGGTTCGCGTGCCCCGAATCCGGAGTTGCGGTACCCTGGAGCGTCGGCTTCGTCTGTGCGAATTTGATCGTCGCAACGTCCTACATTCAGGGCCAGTGCGGACCGACATTCGGGGGCAATGGCCGGCCGTAATCTGGTCCTGTTGGCGATCGTGCCAACAAGGAAACCTCTCTCCACCTGGCTTTAAAGAGCACATCGAAAGACCCCATGACAACATCCCGAACACTCACCACCGCCATCGCTGCCGTTGCACTCATTGGCGTCGTTGGCTTCGCTTATGCGCAGTCACGCACGGCCGAACAAATGAACAAGGACACCGACAACGCCACCACCAACACGGCACCTGCACGTGACGGTTCGGTCAAACCAGCAGCGCCCATGGCGCCCAACCGCATGGCACCTGCCGCGGGCATGAACAGCAACGGCCAGCCCACAATGGACACCAACGCGGCCTCAAACCCCAACCCGGCCAATACGAGCAGCCCGGGCATGCCTGAGCAGCGCATGGCACGTGCCGACCGCAACTGAGCCCTGTCACGCCGACTCAAACCAAGCGGGACACGCCAGTCTGAGTCGGCTCCTTTGCTTCAACACGATGCCCAATCCCACCAACATGCGCATTCCGCCGGGCTGGCACCACGACGTCCGACTTGGTTTGCTGATCGGGACGGCCACACTGTCCTTGGCGTTACCGCCACCGGATGGGTCCAGCGCACGTTCCCCCGTCAGACCGGCATCGGCCACACCACACTCACACCATCTAAGGGCGGCAAATTTCGGCACCGAGTCCGCTTCACCGGAGGCGCGGTATGTGGCCAACTGGGTGGTGCATTCGGGCGACAGCGCAGGTCTGCCGTTTGCCATCGTTGATAACAATGAAGCACGGCTGTTCGTTTTTTCAGCCGCTGGCAAGCTGTACGCGGCGACACCGGTCCTGATCGGCTCAGCCATTGGCGACGGGTCGGTGCCTGGCATCGGTGCGCGGCCGATTCACGGGGTGTTGCCCGAAGAGCGCAGCACCCCAGCAGGCCGATTCTTGGCAGAGCCAGGCAGAAACACCTTGGGTGAGGATGTGGTCTGGGTGGACTACGACAATGCGGTCTCGATGCACCGCGTTCGTGCCACCGATCCACAGGAGCGCCGCCTGGAGCGGCTGGACAGCAACAGCGCCCTGGACAACCGCATTTCTTATGGCTGCATCAACATTCCGGTGGCGTTCTACGATGCAGTGGTTCGCCCGGTTTTTGGCGTCGGTCGGGGCGTGGTGTATGTCCTGCCAGAGGTCGAACCGCTGCACGCCACCTTCCCCAACGCCTACGCCCCCCCGGCACGCAGGCTCAAGGACATCCTGCTGCTCTAGCCAGGTTCTCGTCTGGGCGTGCGCTTGGCTGGTCTGGAAGAAGCGCACGTTGCCACCGCTTGGCCAGGGCCACTTCGTTATTGCGTCGGGCTATGGCCGTGCGCCTGCAACGCCTTGACCGCGTACACCACCGCCTTGGGGTCGTGTTGGGCTTGTTCCCAGTCGGGCTTCAATGCCGGCGCATCAAGCTGCCCGATAACCTGTCTTCGGCATGGCGCGCGTCGACCAGACAGCCACTGGCCGCAGCCCCATGGCAGTGAGCGTGCGCAGGCGCACAGACTGGTTGCGTCAGCCGACCTAACGTGCAGAGACCGCGCTGGCTGTTCGCCGCAGAGCGCGCCAGGGCGCCGGCTCCGCTGTCGGTCTTACCCAACCCACCCCATATTTCTCCCCAAACCATCCAATGAGGCCCGCCATGCACATTGCCCAACAACCCAACGACGAACTCGGCCACGTGGCCGACTTGGCCAAGGACATTCATGTCGCGATGCTGACCAGCCGCAACCGCGAAGGCGCGCTGGTCAGTCGGCCCATGTCGCCGCTGGACATGGACGCCGAAGGCACAGTCTGGTTTTTCACGGACCTGCGGTCGTCCAAAGTGGGACAGCGCGAAGCCATGAACCTGAGCTTTACCGACCTGGACTACGGCACCTACGTCTCAGTGTCGGGCCGTGCCACGGTGGTCACCGACCGCGCGCAAATCGCGCGCTTGTGGACGCCGATGGCCAAGCCCTGGTTTCCCGACGGGCCCGATTCCGAGCATCTCGGCTTGCTGGCTTTTGTCCCCGAATCGGCCGATTATTGGGATGCACCCAACAGCAAGATGGTCCGCGCCTTCAGCGCGCTTGCGTCGATCATGGCCGGCAAGCCGATTGGCATGGGCGAGCAGGGTTCCCACACCGGTTTGGCGGTCTCGCCCTCTGTGCCAGGTGCAGTTGTCTGACGCAGTTGGCCACAGAGGCATGTCGCTTCGCTATGCCAATTTGCTACATTTTATATAGCAAATTAGCGAAGATTCGTGAGGGCTTATGGCCAATTTGGCTTGAATTGAAGGCCCACGGCCCGTCGGGGTGCCAGGTCCAACGCTTTTGCAGCACGGCACGGGCTGGGCGAATGTGGGCTACCGCACCGACGTCACGCCCACACCGGCGCGATATTTGGGTACCGGTCTGACGCCCAGCCACGCAGCGCCGGAACCCGCACCCAGCGGTCACACCGGATCAACGGCACAAGGAAGGCACCATGTATCAAAAACCAGACCTGCTTCCCCCCCTGTCGTGCCATCTGGCGGCAGCGCCCTGCGCACCGCTGAATACCCCACCATCCGCCGGTTGATGCCCCCCTTGGGGCCACGCCTGCAGCGCGCCAGCTTCAAACTGGACAGGGTGTGCACCTTCGACACAGTACCCCTGCTAGTGCAGGCCTGCATCGCGTGGAATGAGGTGTCTGAACGCCCTCAGGCGCTGACCCTGGTCGACTCGCGCCTGCTGCTCATTCGCCTGGCAAAAACCGAACTGGCAGAACAGCTTGCCCGAACCATGCTGGGTGCCCTTCTGCTGAACCTGACCGCCATGGACAAAACATTCATCGACGGTTTGAGGCGTGGCGCGTCCGATCTGCCAGTGGTCGTCAACACAGCCCAGTTGCTGGGCATCAGCATCCCGGCCGAGTTGGAAGCTGCCAACAACGTGCGTTGCCTTAAGGCCCTGCGCCAAAAGCAAATGTCCACCTGAAAATGAGGCGTTCGCGGTGCCCCGCCTCCGACGTCAACCCGTCTGCGGGGCAGGGTCAAGGGCCAACCGGCGAACGCCGGCAGGCAGTCAGGCCAGGGTGTCGGCCCAGATGTTCTGGGCCCAGTTCAGCGCATAGGTGCCTTCCAGCTCGGTCGGTGCCTGCGAGAGTCCGCCAGAACCAGCCACGGTCTTAAAGGTCTTCTCGGCCGCCACATACTCGTGCACCGAAGCCACGTGGACGACGTTCTTGGCGTCGGTGAAGCTGTAGCAGGTGTTGTTGAGATAAGGCTTCTCGATGATGGGCAAGCCCAACAATTCGGCCACCACGGCAGCAGCCGCCACCTTGGCCTGGGAGTTGGCCATGTGGCCCGACTTGGGCATGCCCGGTGCGAGTTGGATAGCGTCGCCAATCACGTGAATGTCTTTCGCTGCAGTCGACTCGAAGGTCTGGTAGTTCACACCGACCCACCGGCTGTTGGAGTTGGCCAGGCCGGTCTTGACCGCAATCGCACCGGCACGTTGCGGCGGCAAGATATTGATCACGTCGGCCTTGACGTCGGACTGCACGTCAAAGCGGATCAGACCGGCAGCGGCGTCCACGCCCGTGGTCTTGTGCTGGCCACGGTACTCGATGATGCCCTTGTACTGCTCGGCCCAGACCTTTTTGAACAGGCCCCCTTTGGAGGTCACGTCCTGGTTGGCGTCCAGGATGAGGACTTTGGATTTGGGTTTGGCCTGCTTGAAGTAGCTGGCCACCTGGCAGGCGCGTTCGTACGGGCCAGGGGGGCAACGGTAGGGTGCCTCGGGAATCGTGAGGGCATAGACACCGCCGTCAGGAATCGCTTCGAGCTGTTTGCGCAATGCCACGGTCTCGGCGCCCGCCTTCCAGGCGTGCAGCACCTTGCCGTCCGCGTGGGCTTTTTGCAGGCCTTCCACCTGGTCAAAACCGAAGTCGATCCCGGGCGAGAGGATCAGCTTGTCGTAGCGAATGGTTTCGCCATTGGCCAGCGTGGCGGTCTTGGCTTTGGCATCAATGGACGCGACAAAGCCGGTCACCCGCCGGACACCATGGCGCTTCTCAAGCCCGCTGTAGGGGCTGGTGATGTCGGCCAGGGTTTTGCTGCCGCCCAGCACCAGGTTGGACAAGGGGCAGGAGACAAACTCGCTGTTGGGCTCAACCAGCACCACGTCGATTTTCTGGTCGGAGAACAAGCGAACGTACTTGGCGGCTGTCGCGCCGCCGTAGCCACCGCCAACGACGAGCACACGGGCCTTGCCTCCGGACGAGGTGCTGGCGCAACCCGCCAGCCCACCCAAGGCGCCAACCGCCACGGCGGCGGATACAAAACTGCGTCTTTTCATGAGAGTCACCGTTTTCTGAATTAGCGTTGGTTGGCGAAGTAGACGGAAAGCTGCTCCAGCTGCTCGTCGGTGTAGCCCTTGGCGAGCTGGTGCATCACGGTGGCGGGACGCTGGCCGTTCTTGAATGCCTTGAGTTGCTGACTCAGGTAGTCCTGCTTCAGCCCGGCCAGGACGCCAACAGCAGAACCACTGGCGGCCTTGCCATCGGTGCCGTGGCAGTTTGCGCAAGTGGCGGCGAGTGCACGAATTTCCAGAGGTGAACTGGTCTGGGCGGTCGCTGCCTGGGCTGCGACCAGACAGGCCGCTGCAAGACTGGCTTGGAGCCAGGATGTCTTCATGTGAATCTCCGATCAGGGTCAGTGGGTACAGCACGGTCAGTCGCACAACACCGTCACAGGAGAGAACGGTCAAGCGCCTCTGGCGTAGCATGCGAAGAGGACTCTATCGGCTTCAGCGCACAGTCACAAGCCCCCGAAATGGCATATGCAAATAACCCGCCGACAGGCCAGTCGCTGGGCTGGCGTCAGGCCACGGTGGTCTCGTCGGTGCGGCTGTCACCCCGGTTGTCCGTCCAACGAATCGCAACCTTGTCGCCGGCCTTGGCGCTTTTCAACAGGAACTGCATGAAGGGGTTTTTGGACACCGAAGGCCCCCACTGCGCCTCAAGCACAGTCTTGCCATTGTGAAGAGCGGTGACCTGCTGGATGTACCAGGCGGGAATGGTTTTGCCTGAGGCGTCTTTGCGTTGACCGGACTCCATCTCGTGGCCCATCAGGACACGGACTGTGGCCTTGGTGCCCGTGAGCTGGGCGCGAATGCGGATTGGATCTGCCATGGTGTGGGGCTTCAGAAGCAATGTGACGTTGACCGAGTAAGCAATGGCGGCTCAGTTGCCGCAGCCACCCATCGTGACCTGAATGTCTTTGCGGGCGTACAGCGCGCGGCCGTCGTTGAGAATCGCTACCGCATACACAGCCGATGACTCGTTCATTTTGGTTCGGAGCATGAAGTTCGCTTCGATCTCGGCACCCACTTCAAACAGGGCCACCAGCGCCGCCGGGTTCTTTTCCACCAGCAACAACACCCGCTTGACTCCCGGGAGTGCGGTGGCTGCGGTCAACGCCACCTGCGCACCGTTTTCTGCCAGGTCAGGCCCCTGGAGCGTGACGTCTTTGCTTTCTGTCGGCAAGGTGTTGGCGAGCAATTTCAGGGTGGCGTCCACGCCCTTGGCTTCAAACGCGCGGGCATTGTAGGCCGCCCAAGTGTTGCCTGGGAAAAGGCCTGTGCCGGCCAGCAAGCTGGCCACGGCCAGGCTCTGCTTCAGGGTGTCTCGGCGTGTTGGCATTCATCAGCTCCAGAAAAATAGCGCGGGATTCGATGAGTACGGTCAAATCTCGCCTTTGGACGCGCGCTCCATCATCAGATAAATGGTGTCGCGCACGCCAACGGCCTCTTTCTGAAGTTCGGGGGGCAGGCTGCGCCCGAGCTTCAGCATCATGTCCATGTTCAGGGTGTAGAGCCACAAGCCATCGGCCTGCTCCACCAGGGTGATGCGGCACGGCAGGTAGGCTGCCATGTGGGGGCTGAAGTCCACCATCGCACGGGCGGTGGTGGGGTTACAAAACGAATAGACCTTGAGCAACTTTTGGGGTTGACCAGTGCGCGCCTCCAGTTCCTTGGACAGCGGCAGCTGCCCCACGTCCTTCATGTTGCGCTCAGCCGCCACCTGCTGCAGGATTTGTTCGACGTCGGTGGCCGACACGCCGGGCAGGACCTTGCGTTCCCAGGTGGTGGCCGCGGCCACGTCACCACCGCTGTCGACCCAACGTTGCCACACTTCGGTGGCCACCGTGCCCGCGCCGGACTGCGCCTTCCCCAGGGTGCTGGCGGCATCGCAAGCGGTGAGCAGGGCGGCAACCGACAACAAGGCACCAGGAATCAACGCGCGGAGGCTGGAATCAGGCTTGTAATGAATGAGCTTTTTCACGGCGCACATGGTAGCGGCATCGAAAAGCCCTCCAAACGGTCGGTGTTGCCCAGACGGGCGGCCGCAGGTCAGGCCACGAGGCGAGAGTTCTTGGGCACGTGCGCCAGCAAGAACTCCATTTGGTCCGCCAGGATGCGTCGGTTGCGCAGAAT
>CAZANT010000008.1:0-9642 GCA_964486575.1 uncultured Burkholderiaceae bacterium
GCATGATCGTCTGGCAACGCCCCAACCTGCTGCTGCTGGACGAGCCCACCAACCATCTTGACCTCGCCACCCGCGAAGCCCTGAGCGTGGCACTGAATGAGTTTGAAGGCACCGTGATGCTGGTCAGCCACGACCGGGCTCTGCTGCGCGCGGTGTGCGACGAGTTCTGGCTCGTATCCCGGGGAGGCGTGGCGCCGTTCGATGGCGATCTGGACGACTACCAGCGTTACCTGCTGGACGAAGCCAAACGCCAGCGCGAAGAGCAACGCGAAGAGCAGCGTCACGCCGAACGTGCCGCAGCAAGCGCCAGAGCGGCCCAGGCCGCCAAACCGACAGTGCGCAAGGCACCGACCAACAACACCTTGCGCAACCTGCAACGCGACCTTGAAAAGCTCGAGCAGGTCATGGCTGGCCTCTCCGCCGAGCAAAGCCAGATTGAGCAGAAGTTTGCTTTACCGGAACCCCAGCCCGACTCTGCCGCCCTCGGCAAGCGGCTCAAAGTCCTCCAGCAGGAACTGGCCAGCCTGGAGGAACAGTGGCTGGAGATGAATCAGGCGATCGAGGACGCCAGCCGACTGACCTGCTGACGCAAGGGTCTGGTGCGGGACGGTATATTCGGCCTTTTACCGCACAAGGACCCACATGCTCTCTCTGCTTGGCACCCTGATTGTTGGTTTGATTGTTGGCCTGATCGCACGTGCGTTGCATCCGGGCAAAGATTCAATGGGCATCGTTCTCACCGCCCTGCTCGGCATCGCTGGCTCCTTCGTGGCCGGTTACGCCGGCGCCGCGTTGGGGTGGTACCGGCAAGGTGACGCAGCGGGCTGGATCGCTTCCGTGGTTGGCGCCGTGGTGCTGCTCTTCGTCTACAACTTGATCCGCAGCAAGTGACGGAATTCGGTGGCCTTATCCCTGCCTAAGCTGATGCCCAGCGCTGTCCAACTTGCCGCCAATAACCCCGCCCTGCTGGCGGCCGTTCAACGCAGCCGCAAGCTGCTGCACCGCCGTGCCCTGGTGGCCGGGGCGGCCAGCATGGTGCCTGTGCCGGGATTCGACTGGATGATTGACGCGGCCTTGCTGTCGAAGATCATCCCGGAGATCAACGCCGAGTTCGGACTCGCCCCGGCGCAGTTGGACCTGCTTGAACCGGCCAAACGGGAACAGGTCCAAAAAGTGGTGGCCTGGGTGGGCTCTGCGCTGATTGGTAAACTCGTCACCCGCGACCTTGTGCTGTCGGCCGCCAAAACGGTGGGGGTGCGCCTCACGGCCAAACAGGCCACCCGCTTTGTGCCCCTCGCCGGCCAGGCTATATCGGCCTGCATTGGGTACGCCGCCATCCGGCATCTGGGCGAGGCGCACCTGAAAGACTGTGTTCGGGTGGCACAACAGGTCCAGCACCTGCTGCCAGGCCCCGCAGGCACAAAACAACTGGCCGTGCGCTGAGCACCCTCTCTGGCACACAGCATCGAGAGGTTGGCATGGCAGGTTTCTGGCAATCGGCAGCAGCGCTGGTCCTTGGCGGCGCTTCCGTCCTGTGGGCGCGCGACCATTTCAAGCCACCCCCACCGGCCGCCTCCCCAACCTCCGCACCAATACCAACCGCCAACCCCGTCGGCCCGATGCGGGCGCAACACATCATGCCCGGTGCGGCATTCGACCCGGTCACCATCCAAAGCGGTGGTGCACCTGCCCTACCGCAGAACGACATCAACCGCATGCGGGATGCAGCCCGCAGGCATTAGGGTTAGAAAAAAGCCGCACAACGTTTTGCCTGCTGCGTTCTGGCCCGCGCCGGCCGAAAAAAAACCTGCTACCGATTAGATAGCAGGCTTTTGAGCCACTGGGGCTTATTTGGTGGGACGTGCGGGGGTCGAACCCACGACAAACGGATTAAAAGTCCGCTGCTCTACCAACTGAGCTAACGTCCCGGAGGATTTTTCTTTTACCGAGGAACCCGGTTAAAGACAGCCTCAAATTATAGCGTTATTTTCGACTCTCTCGTAGCAACGTGATTCAAAATCCATCCCGAAGCGCATTGTCCAAAGGTCGCCGTCACTGGCGCGAACGAGCCATAGCCCGCACAGTTGAGAGAACCATCGCTGGCACAGGCATCTGCGGCCTGGGTAACCGGTTCACGGCTGAACACACACTGCACACCCATTGCCCCTTTCCTGGGCAAACCATGCAGCTTGCGCAAGCGGTAGCGAAGGTTCGCAAGCAACGGGTCATGGGTCACATCGGCCAGATCGGCCATGTCTGCTAGGTGCGCGAGACGCTTGCCTCCCGCAGCCCCAGCCGTCACAAACGGCACATGGCGGTTCACAGCCCAGTTGGTCAAAGCCGCTTTGGCGGACATCTGGTCGCAGGCGTCGATCAGCGCATCGAGGCTGCCCGGCAACAGCGCCGCACAGTTATCCGGTGCCACAAACTCCTCCACCACATGCACCTCACATAGTGGGTTGATCTGTGCGATGCGCTCGCGCATTGCCACCACCTTGGCCATGCCCAGCGTACTGTCGAGCGCCAGCACTTGGCGGTTGATGTTGGACTCCGCCACATGGTCCAAGTCAATCAGCGTCAACGCTCGAACGCCGCTGCGGGCCAGCGCTTCTGCGGCCCAGGAGCCGACGCCTCCCAGACCCACCACACCGACATGCGACTGCCAAATGCGACGCGCACCCACAGCCCCGTAGAGACGGGCGATGCCGCCAAACCGGCGGTCAAAATCCATAGGGAGCATTGGGGGAGGCATGCGCAGCGGGTGTCATGCCGATGCGGTCGCGGTGACAACGGTCACCGCGACGCAGGTGAAAATCTACTTGAGTTTGGACAGGCGCTCCCGTGCGGGCGCAGCGGCTTCCGAGCGAGGATACGAACGCACGATGTCTTCGAGCGAGCGGCGCGCACCGGCGTTGTCGTTCAACTCAATCTGGCTGTTGGCCATGGCAAGTAATGCATCTGCAACCCGGGGGTGGTCCGGTGCCTGGGTAACCATGGCGCGCAGGTTGGCAACTGCACCAGCGTAATCGCGGTTAGCGTACTGGGCGTTGCCGAGCCAGAACAAAGACGACGGCACAAAACCGCTGGAGGGGTAGCGACGCACCAGGCTCTGGAACACAGCTTGCGCACCGGGGAAATCTCCTCCACGGAACAAGGCCAAGCCCGATTCGTACTCTCGCTTTTCGGCCGCTTCGGCAACAAACTCTCGGCCATCGACCGTAACCTTGAAAGGCTCAATCTTCCGTAGACGCTCTTCCAAAGGCTGTAACACGTCTTTTTGGCGTTTCTGAACTTCGGCGAAGTCGCGGGCTACGGCATCGTTTTGTGCGCGCAGGCGGGCAATGTCACCGCGAATGGCTTCGAGCTGGCTCTGCAAGTCGAGCACTTGGCCACGCAACAAGGCATTCTCCTGGCTGCTCCGGCTCACTTCTTCGAGCAAGCGGGTCTGATTGACAGTGGCGGTCTGACGGTCAGACTCGAGACGCTGACGCAATTCCAGAATCGACTTGCGCGCGTCGCGATCGTCAAAAAACTGGGCCTGGGCCGTCAGCGCAGACACGCCGAGGCATGCCGCTGTCACAAGTTTGGCAGATTGGGCAAGTAGGTTCGTCATGGTCTTTATGGGTTGATTTCAGCACGGCGGTTTTTGGCGTTCGCGGTCTCGTCGCTGCCGGCAACGGCCAGCTTCTCCTTGCCGAAGCTGACCGCTTCGATTTGGGAGGGCTGCGCACCCAACTGCACCAGCGATCGGCCAACGGCTTCGGCACGGCGCTGACCCAGCGCCAAATTGTATTCGCTCCCGCCACGCTCGTCGGTGTGACCCTCCACAGTCAGCTTGCGCTGGCGGTTGGCTTTGAGGTAGTTGGCAAAACGGGTCAAGAGGGGTGCGAATTCTGGTTTGACAACCGCGCTGTCGTAGTCGAAATAGACGCTGCGGGCACGCTCGTCGGCTGGTGCGTCGGGCGGGATCACGCTCAGCGGCACGCCCTCGGCGCTGCCAATGCTGCCAGGCGTGCCAGAAGGTACGGCCCCGTCAGCGCTACCGTCCACCGACGTGCCAGCCCGGTCCTCCACCGGCACCTCGTTCAGGTTGATTCGGGAGGCGCAGCCCCCCAACAAAACGGCGGCCGAAATCAGCGAAATGAGAACTTTCATGCGGAGGGCAAACGGTACAAACATGCTTATTTGAGGAACGGACCCCAAGCAGGTTCCCGCAAATCACCGGGGGCACCGGTCAAACGCGATTTGATGCGGCCGTCTAGCGTGGTCGTCATCAGGGTGTCGCGGCCGCCTTGCGAGGTTGCGTAAATGATCAAGCGGCTGTTGGGCGCGAAACTTGGGCTTTCGTCGGCGCGGGTGTCTGTCAGTGTGGTGACATTGCCCGAAGCCAGGTCCTGCAGCTTCAGTTTGTAACCACCACCTTCACGCGACACGAACGCCATCCAGCGACCGTCCGGACTGAGGGCGGGTGAGATGTTGTAGCTGCCGGAGAAGGTCACGCGGGCCACCGAACCGCCACCGGGCGACATGCGGTAGATCTGGGGTTGGCCTCCACGGTCGCTGACGAAGTAAATCTGGTCACCCTTGGGGGAGTACACGGCTTCGGTGTCAATGCTGGGCGACGTGGTCATGCGGTTGGGTTCACCGCCAGCGGCGTTGATGGAAAACAACTGCGATCCGCCTTCGCGGCTGAGTGTCACAGCCAAAGAGTTGCCATCAGGAGCCCAGGCGGGCGAGCTGTTGGACCCACGGAAGCTCGCCAACAAGCGTCGCTTACCGGTGGACACATCGTGCACATACACAATGGGCTTGCGGGTCTCAAACGACACGTAGGCCAGTTGCTCACCGTTTGGCGACCATGCGGGCGAAATGATGGGCTCGGAGCTCGACAAAGCACTCTGGTACCCCTCACCGTCGGCGTCTGCCACCCACAGGTTGTAGCGGTTGGCCGAGCGGGTGACGTAGGCGATGCGAGTCGAGAAAATGCCTTTTTCGCCGGTTAGCTTTTCGTACACGTAGTCGGCAATGCGGTGGGCTGCCAAGCGGAGGTCAATTTCACTGACGGAGAAACTCTGACCGCCGAGGTCCTGACCGCGAACCGCGTCCCAGAGCCGGAACCGAACGTCGAAGCGACCATTGTTCAATTTGCGGACGCTACCGGTCAGCAGCGAGTCGGCACCCTTTTCTTTCCAGGGGGCCATGTCGGGACGGGACAACTCGTCGAGCACCGCACCGGACGCGTCCACGCTACGGAACTGGCCGCTGCGCTCGAGGTCAGCGCGCACAATGTTGCCAATTTGTTGTGGTGCGAGTTCGTTGCCTTTGAAACTGGCAATCGCGATGGGCAACTGGGTGAGACCCACACCCGTCACATCGACACGCACCTGCGCAAACGATGTTTGCATCCCCAGTGCAAGGAAAAAGACGGCAAGGCTTTTGAACAAGGCGCCTGCGGCCACTTTGATTGAGCACATATTGATGGAAAATAGTGGAATGAACGGTAATACTTTAACAGTCATGGCCCAGCGTCCAACGACGCGGCTGCAAATTTTGCCCGCATGCGTGTCGAAATCGACGGGCGGTTTGCAGCTGTCTCGCCACGGGCATTTCCACGCGACATCGGCCATGCGCCGTGGCTGAAACAGCGGCACCCGCTGCACCGCCCGCAGCATCCGAAGCGGCCACCGACACCGCCAAACGCATCTCCCTGAAAGCCTTTCGGCGTCTTCAGCCCTACTTTGGCCAATCCAAAGGCATTTGGGCACTGGCGGCTGTTGCCACCCTGATCGGCTCGGCCACCGAGCCAATGATTCCCGCCCTGATGCAGCCACTGTTGGACCAAGGCTTTCAGCGCGGCAGTTTCAGCCTGTGGCTGGTCCCTGTGGTGCTGTTGCTACTGTTCGGTGTGCGCGGATTCTGTGGCTATGTGGCCGAGGTCGCCCTGGCCAGGGTCGCGAACCAAGGCATGCTGGCGCTCCGGCGCAAGTCGTTTGACCGCCTCTTGGACGCCGACATGGCGCTGTTTTCGCGACAGTCCGCCAGCGCCTTGTCCAATACGGTGGTGTACGAGGTGCAAACCGGAGCGGCACAACTCGTCAACGCCCTGCTTGGACTCGCCCGCGACACGCTGACGCTGTTGGCCCTGGTGGGCTACCTGCTGTACCTAAACTGGAAGTTGACGCTGATCGTCGCGCTGCTGTTCCCGTCGGTCACTTACGTCATGCGGGTGTTGTCGCGCAGGCTGTACAGGATCGCCAAAGCCAGCCAGGAAGCCACCGACAACCTTGCCTACGTAGTGGAAGAAAACGTGCTGGCGCACCGCATGGTGCGGCTGCACGCAGCGCAGGCAGCGCAATCGGCGCGGTTTTTCGACCTTAGCCAGAAGCTGCGTGGCCTGACCATGAAGTCCATCATGGCGTCGGCGGCCATGACGCCGTTGACTCAGATGCTGGCGGCAACAGCCCTGTCGGCCGTCATCTGCATCGCGCTGGTGCAAAGCAGCGGCAACAACGTGTCGGTTGGCAGCTTTGTGTCGTTCATCACCGCCATGTTGATGTTATTGGCCCCGATCAAGCACCTGGCCGGTATCGCCAGCCCCATCACGCGCAGCATGGCCGCGCTGGAGCGCGCGCTTGATTTGATCGAGTTCACCCCGGTAGAGGCATCGGGCGGTTACAAGCCAAACACTGCCGACTCCGCTGGCGGTGGCCGCATTGTGTTCAAGGACGTGTCGGTGCAATACCAGTCTGAAGCCGCGCCGGCGCTGGACCGTTTCAGCCTGACCATTGCCCCTGGCGAGGTGGTTGCACTGGTGGGCGCCTCCGGCTCGGGCAAGACGACCCTGGCCAACCTGCTGCCGCGATTTGTCCGTCCGAGCGGTGGCCAGGTGTTGCTGGATGGCCACGACATTGCCGACTGGCAACTGGCCGCGCTGCGGGACCAGTTTGCGATGGTCAGTCAGGACGTGGTGATGCTCAATGACACGCTGGCGACGAACGTCTGCCTCGGAGCACCACGCGACGACGAGCGCATATGGGCGGCCCTCCAGGCCGCCAACTTGTCGGACCACGTCCGCACCCTGCCGCAGGGCATCGACACCGCCGTGGGCCACAACGCCGCCCAGTTGTCGGGTGGCCAGAGGCAGCGGCTGGCCATTGCCCGAGCACTCTATAAAAACGCGCCGGTTTTGATTCTGGATGAAGCCACATCGGCTCTGGACACCGAATCCGAGCGGCTGGTACAAGAGGCCCTGCAGCGCCTGATGGCCGGGCGCACCACGTTGGTCATTGCCCACCGGCTGTCGACGATCGAGCACGCCGACCGGGTGGTGGTGATGGAGCGTGGCCGCATTCTGGAACAGGGTAGCCACACCGAACTGATGCGACTGAACGGCACTTACGCCCGCCTGCAATACCTCAGCGGCGGTGACTTACGGGAAGCACCGGGCGAGCTTGCCGGCTAAACGCCCCTAAAGCAGCACAATGTCGTACTGCTCCTGGCCCATGGCGGTTTCGCTTTGCAGAGAAATTGGCTTGCCGATGAAGTCACTGAGCCCGGCCAGATGCTGGCTTTCTTCGTCGAGAAACAGCTCCACCACCTTGGGTGAAGCCACCACCCGGAATTCGCGTGGACTGAACTGCCGGGCCTCGCGCAGGATCTCGCGCAGGATGTCGTAGGCCACACTGCGTGCCGTTTTCACCGTGCCTTTGCCACCGCACACGGCGCAGGGCTCGCACAGCAGGTGAGCCAGTGACTCGCGGGTGCGCTTGCGGGTCATTTCCACCAGCCCAAGTTGGGAGAAACCACCGGCCATGGTCTTGACGCGGTCCCGCGCCAGTTGTTTTCGAAACTCGGCCAAGACCGCCTCGCGGTGGTCTTCCCGGGTCATGTCAATGAAGTCGACGATCACGATACCGCCCAGGTTGCGCAGGCGCAGTTGCCGAGCAATCGCCAGCGCTGCTTCGAGGTTGGTCTTGAAGATGGTGTCGTCGAAGTTGCGTGCCCCGACGTAGCCACCGGTATTGACATCGATGGTGGTCAGGGCCTCGGTCTGATCCACGATCAGGTAGCCGCCGGACTTCAGGTCGACGCGACGGCCCAGTGCCTTGGCGATTTCTTCGTCAATGGAATACAAATCAAAAATTGGCCGCTCGCCCTTGTAGTGCTGGACCTTGTCCACCGTGGCGGGCATGAATTCGCGTCCAAAGGCGCGCAACTTCTCGCACTGCTCTCGGGAGTCGATGCGGATGGTCTGGGTCTCTTCGCTGGCCATGTCGCGCAGGACCCGCTCCAGCAGACTCAAGTCCTGGTGGAGCAAGGTGCGTGGCGGCTGGCGCAGCGATGCGTCCTTGATGCGTGCCCAGGCTTTGCGCAGGTAGGCAATGTCGTCGGCCAGTTCAGCGTCGGACGCGTCCTCGCCGTTGGTACGCAGAATGAAGCCGCCACCGGTGCCCCCGCCACCGCCGGGTGCGCTGGCGGTAGCCAACTGTAAGAGTCTCTCGCGCAGAACAGCTCGCTGCTCACCCGGGATTTTCTGAGAAATGCCCATGTGGTTGTCATGTGGCAAATACACCAGGAGGCGCCCGGCAATGCTGATCTGTGCCGACAGGCGCGCGCCCTTGGTACCGATGGGATCCTTGATGACCTGCACCAGCAGCGACTGACCTTCGAACACCTGCTTTTCGATGGGCGTGAGGTTTGCTACCGGCACCGCGCCGGGCGCCCTGCCCTCGGCGTCGATCGCTCGCTGGTGCCCACTGGACACCAGGTCAGCCACGTGCAGGAATGCCGCGCGGTCCAAGCCAATGTCGATGAAGGCCGACTGCATGCCCGGAAGTACCCGGGATACTTTGCCCAGGTAGACGTTGCCGACCAGGCCACGCTCCAGCGTGCGCTCAACGTGCAATTCCTGCACCGCGCCGTTCTCCACCAAGGCCACACGGGTTTCCTGGGGGGACCAGTTGATGAGGATGTCTTGTTGCATGGTTCAGCGCATAAAACCCACAGCGCGCAACAGTTGCGCTGTCTCGTGGGCAGGCAGCCCCATGATGCCAGAGTGGCTGCCGCTGATGTGAGAGATGAACGCGGCCGCCCGCCCCTGCACCGCATAGGCACCGGCCTTGCCCATGGATTCGCCGCAGGCGACGTAGTCGGCCAGTTCCCGCCGACTCAAGCGCGCAAACGTCACCCGCGACACGCTGAGCGCAGCGACCCGCTTTTTGCCATGCTGCACCGCCACTGCGGTCATCACCCGGTGGGAGCCCCCCGACAGTTCGCGCAACATGCGCGCGGCATCGGCGGCGTCGTTCGGTTTACCGTAGACGGTTCGGCCTTTGGCCACCGTGGTGTCGGCGCAAAGCACCGGTGCCGCGGGCAGACCGCGGGCTTTCAGGCGCGCGATCGCTGCGTCCAGCTTAAGGCCGGTGACACGCTGCACATAGGCGGTGGTGGACTCGCCAGGGAGTTCGACCTCCAGCGACTCGGCGTCTTCGTCGGGGCCGGCCAGCAGCAATTCGTGCATCACGCCAAGCTGACTGAGCAGTTCGCTCCGACGCGGGCTTTGGGAGGCGAGGTAGATGAATTCAGGCAGCACGTCATTCCCGATGGTAAGGGTGGCCGGCGTTGACCGACCAGGCCCGGTAC
>CAZANT010000008.1:9652-21314 GCA_964486575.1 uncultured Burkholderiaceae bacterium
CACAGGCCCCCCCCCCTGCCCGCCGGCCAGCGGGGCCGGCGTCGACCGCCCAGCCCCGCTACAACCGCTCGCCCAACAGCCCACGCACCATCGCGTGGGGCAAGGTCAGGTCAGACAAGCGGATGCGCTCGTGCGCAGCGCTTCTGAACGCCGGGTCCAAACCATCGGGGCCACCGATCACCAAGGCCACGTCGTCGCTGGCCAACTGCCAGCCTTTGAGCCGTGACGCCAGCGCCACCGTGGTCAGCGGAGAGCCCCGCTCGTCCAGCGCCACAATGCGCGTGCCGCGCGGAATGGCGGCCTCGATGCGGTCGCGTTCGGCAGCCTGGAGTTGGTCCACTGTCTTGGAGCCACGCGTCTCGGTCTTGACGGCTTTGAGCTCCACTTTCAGTTCCGGGGGGAAGCGTTTGGCATAGTCGTCCCAGGCCGTTTGTGCCCAGTCGGGCACCCGCTGGCCGACCGCCACCACGTAGAGTCTCATGCCCTGCGAGCAGGCGCTTTCTTGGCGGGCGCTTTCTTGGCGGGCGCTTTCGTCGCGGCAACTTTCTTCGCGGCCGTTTTTACCACCACTTTTTTGATGGTGGTTTTGCGGGCGGGTGCTTTCTTGGCTGCCGGTTTGGGCGCTTTGGCCGCCTGCTCGGCCGCCTTGATGGCGGTCTTAGCGGCACTGCTACGGCGCAGGGTGGTGGGCTCGGGCTTGGCCACCACTTTCTTGGCGGGCGCCTTTTCAGGGGTTGTGGGCTTGGCGGAGCCGAGTTTCAAGCGCACCGGGGTGTCACCCCACAGTTCTTCCAGGTGGTAGTACTGGCGAATGGACGGCTGCATGATATGCACCACGGCGGCACCACAGTCCACGATGATCCACTCGCCGTTTTCTTCGCCCTCAATGCGCGGCTTGTCATAACCCGCGTCGCGCACCGCATCGCGCACCGACGCGGCCAGCGCACGGGTCTGGCGGTTGGAGGTGCCAGACGCCATCATCACCCGCTCGAACAAGGGGGAGAGGTGCTCGGTGTTAAAGACCTGGATGTCTTGCGCCTTCACGTCTTCCAGACCATCGACGATGGCGCGTTGGAGTTTCTGGATGTCTTTTTTGGCGGAGGCGTCAGTGGTCATCGGGTGGTTTGGTATAGCAGGTGTTGGGCAATATAGCGCGCAACGGCGTCGGGAACCAGATGGTCGATTCCCTCGCCCGCGGCGAGCCGGGCGCGAACTTCGGTCGCGCTGGCCTGCATCAGGGGCAGTTGCAATGGCTGGAAAACGGCGTGGGGCAGGCTTTTTGGGTCAAATTGCCCCCTAGCCCTAGTCGTTTCAGCCCGTTTAGCTATTGAAATTATAGCTAATTGGGTGATCGCCGAAATTTCATGCCAGCGGTCCAACGATTCTGCCTGGTCTTCACCCATCACCAACAGCAGTTGGGCGCCGGGCTCGTCGTTGTGCAGCGCGCGCAACGTGTCGATCGTGTAGCTGGGGCCGGCACGGCGGATTTCGCAGTCGTCCACCACCAGCTTGGGTTGACCCGCGAAGGCCAGCCGGGCCATGGCAAGGCGATGCTCGCTGTCAGTCAGGGGCCGGGGTTTGTGCCAGGCCTGTCCGGTGGGCACCACATGCAGCACATCCAGCCGCAACTGCACCACGGCCGCATGGGCCAAGGCCAGGTGCGCGTTGTGGGGTGGGTCGAACGCACCGCCAAACACGCCGATGCGGCGCTTTGGCGCGGCGCCAGTCAGACCCATTCGCGACGCACCAGGAAATCGTTGTACAGCGCGGCCTCGGGCGAGCCGGGCTCGGGCTGGTGGGCGTAAGACCAACTCGCCAGTGGCGGCATGGACATCAGTATCGACTCGGTGCGTCCACCCGATTGCAGGCCAAAGTGGGTGCCCCGGTCCCAGACCAGATTGAACTCCACGTAGCGACCACGGCGGTAGAGCTGGAATGCGCGCTCACGCTCGCCATAAGGCGTGTCTTTGCGGCGTGCCACGATGGGCAAGTAGGCCCTGGTGAGCGCCGAGCCGACGGCCTGCATCATGTCGCGGCTGCGCTCAAAACCAAGTTCAGAAAAGTCGTCAAAGAACACGCCACCCACGCCGCGCGGTTCGTTGCGGTGCTTGAGGAAGAAGTACTCGTCGCACCAAGTCTTGAAGCGTGGGTATTTGTCGTCACCAAAGGGCGTCAGCGCTTGCTGGCACGTGCGGTGGAAGTGTGCGACATCTTCCGCAAAGCCGTAGTACGGCGTCAAGTCCATACCGCCGCCGAACCAACACACCGGCGCGCCGCCTTCAGGCGTGGCGGCGAGCATGCGCACATTCATGTGGACGGTGGGCACGTAGGGGTTGCGCGGGTGGAACACCAGGGACACGCCCATGGCCTCAAACGGCGCGCCGCTCAGTTCAGGCCGGTGCTGCGTGGCCGATGGCGGCAACCGCGGGCCCGTCACATGAGAGAAGCCACACCCCGCGCGCTCAAACACCGCGCCGCCCTCGAGGATCATGGTGACCCCATTGCCTTGCAAGGGTTCACCAGGTGGCTTTTCCCAGGCGTCAGCCAAAAAAGGGCTGCCGTCCACTTCGCTCACTTGCGCAGTGATGTTTTGCTGCAGGCCCAACAAAAAGCCGCGCACCCCTGACACAGCCGGATCGACTGTCATTTGATCGCGCGGTAACCGATGTCGCGACGGTACTGGGCACCGTCGAATTGGATGCCCTGCGCCAACTCGTTGGCTTGGTGCTGCGCCGCCTTGACTGACTCGGCCAGCACCGTCACGCACAGCACCCGGCCACCGGAGGTGACGATGGCGTCGCCCTGGCGTACGGTGCCGGCATGAAACACCACCGCGCTGTCGGTGTTTTTGGGCAGCCCAGTGATCGCGTCGCCCTTGCGCGGGTGGAGCGGGTAGCCGTGCGCGGCCATCACGATGCCCAGCGCCACGTGGCGGTCCCACTGCAAGGCAATGTCGTCGATGCGGCCATGGGGGCCGGTTTCCGTAGCAGCCCACAACACGTCGACCAGGTCGGATTTGAGCCGCATCATGATGGGCTGCGTCTCCGGGTCGCCCATGCGGCAATTGAACTCCAGCGTCTTGGGTTTACCCTGGGCATCGATCATCAGACCGGCATACAGGAAGCCTGAGTAAGGAATACCGTCTTTCTCCATGCCCTTGATGGTCGGCAGAATGATCTCGCGCATGGTGCGGGCATGCACCTCCGGCGTGACCACCGGAGCGGGCGAATAGGCTCCCATGCCGCCGGTGTTGGGGCCTTTGTCGGCGTCGAGCAGGCGCTTGTGGTCCTGGCTGGTGGCCAGGGGCAACACGTTTTTGCCATCGCACAAGACAATGAAACTTGCTTCTTCGCCCTGCAAAAACTCCTCAATCACCACCCGCGCACCACCGTCGTTGTGCTGGACGCCCAAGGTATTGTCCACCAGCATAAAGTCAATGGCTTCATGGGCCTCGGCCAGCGTCATGGCCACCACCACGCCCTTGCCTGCGGCCAGGCCGTCAGCCTTGACGACGATGGGCGCACCCATTTTTTCGACGTAAGCGTGGGCTGCCCCTGGGTCAGAAAAGGTTTCGTACTCGGCGGTGGGAATGCCGTGGCGCTTCATGAAGGCCTTGGAGAATGCCTTGGAGCTTTCCAACTGGGCTGCCGCCTTGGTGGGACCAAAAATCCGCAGTCCGTGGGCACGGAACTCGTCCACGATGCCGGCCGCGAGTGGCTGCTCCGGACCCACCACAGTGAGTGCAATTTTGTTATCTTGAGCCCACACCCGCAGCGCCTGTACGTCGGTGATCGGCAAATTCTCAAGTCGCTCGTCCGCCGCCGTGCCGCCATTGCCTGGCGCCACAAAAACCGCTTGTACCTTGGGCGACTGGCTCAGCTTCCATGCCAACGCATGTTCGCGGCCACCACCGCCCACCACCAAAACTTTCATACCAGCCTTCTGATTTATTCGTTGATTTCTGCGTTGTGGAAAACGTTCTGCACGTCGTCCAACTCTTCCAGCGCGTCCAGAATCTTCTGCATTTTCGCTGCGTCGTCCCCCTCCAGCGCGATGGTGTTCTCGGCACGCATCGTCACCTCGGCAACTTCGGGCGTCAGGCCTCCGGCCTGTAGCGCATGCTTCACCGCTTCGAAATCCGCCACGGAGGTCAGGACCTCGATGGCCCCGTCATCGCCTGTGATCACGTCGTCGGCGCCGGCTTCCAGCGCCAGCTCCATCACCCTGTCTTCGTCGGTGCCCGGCGCAAAAATCAGTTGACCACAGTGCTTGAACTGGAACGCCACCGAGCCATTCGTGCCCATGTTGCCGCCGTGCTTGTTGAACGCGTGGCGCACCTCGGCCACCGTGCGGACATGGTTGTCGGTCATGGTGTCCACCACAATTGCGGCGCCGCCGATGCCATAACCCTCGTAGCGGATTTCTTCGTAGTGCACGCCTTCGGCGTTGCCGGTGGCTTTGTCGATGTTGTATTTGATCCGGTCGGCTGGCATGTTGGCCGCTTTGGCTTTGTCCACCGCAAGCCGCAGGCGCGGGTTGGCGCTGAGGTCACCGCCGCCGGCGCGTGCCGCGACCGTGATCTCACGGATGATCCGCGTCCAGATCTTGCCGCGCTTTTCGTCCTGGCGACCTTTTCGGTGCTGAATATTCGCCCATTTGCTGTGTCCGGCCACGAAAGATCCTTGCTGCTGTTTTAATCTATTGAACTGATTTTACTTTTCACTTCCCCTCCCTGAAGGAAGCCCCATGACCGAGCCCCTGCTGATCGCTAAAAACGCCGAAACAGAATGCCATTTGCTGCCCGGCCTGGCGAACCGCCATGGCCTGATCACCGGCGCCACCGGCACCGGCAAGACGGTGACGCTGCAAACATTGGCCGAGAACTTCTCCAAAATCGGGGTGCCGGTGTTCATGGCCGATGTGAAGGGCGACCTGACCGGCATCAGCCAAAAGGGCAGCATTGGCGCCAAGCTGTCCGCCGTGCTGGAGGAGCGTGGCATTGCCCTGCCGGAGCCTACCGCATGCCCGGTCCAGCTGTGGGACGTCTTTGGCGAACAAGGCCACCCGGTGCGCGCCACCATCTCCGACATGGGCCCGCTGCTGCTGGGCCGCATGCTGAACCTGAACGACACGCAAGCCGGCGTGCTCAACATCGTTTTCAAGATCGCCGACGACAACGGCCTGCTGCTGCTCGACCTGAAAGACCTGCGCGCGATGCTGCAGTACGTGGGCGACAACGCGAGCCAGTTCACCACCGAGTACGGCAACGTCAGCGCGGCCAGCATCGGCGCGATCCAGCGCGGCCTGCTGCAGATCGAGGAACAGGGCGGCGACCGCTTCTTCGGCGAGCCGATGCTCGACCTGTCGGACTTCATGCAGACGGTCGACGGCAAGGGCGTGGTGAACATCCTGTCGGCCGACAAGCTGATGAACTCGCCGCGGCTGTACGCGACCTTCCTGCTGTGGATGCTGTCCGAGCTGTTCGAGATGCTGCCCGAGGTGGGCGACCTCGAGAAACCCAAGCTCGTGTTCTTCTTCGACGAGGCGCACCTGCTGTTCAAGGACGCGCCGGCGGCGCTGGTCGAGCGCATCGAGCTCGTCGTGCGGCTGGTGCGCAGCAAGGGCGTGGGCGTCTACTTCGTGACGCAGAACCCGCTGGACATCCCCGACACCGTGCTGGCCCAGCTCGGCAACCGGGTGCAGCACGCGCTGCGCGCCTTCACCCCGCGCGACCAGAAAGCTGTCAAGGCCACCGCGCAAACCATGCGCCAGAAACCGGGGCTGGACATTGAAGCTGCCATTACGGAGTTGGCCGTGGGCGAGGCGCTGGTCAGCCTGCTGGACGCCAAGGGCCGACCGGGCATCACCGAACGCGTCTACGTGCTGCCGCCCGGCAGCCAGATCGGCCCCATCACCCCACCGCAGCGCCAACAATTGCTGCGGGGCTCGCTGGTGGCGGGGGTGTACGAGAAGGCTGTCGACCGCGAATCGGCCTTCGAAAAGCTCGCCGCTCGCACCGCGTCAGCCCCCACAGCGCCGGCGTCTGGAGGCAATGTCGCGGCGCCAGCCGAGGCCGAATCTGGCGGCATGCTCGGCGGCTTGAGCGACGTGCTGTTTGGCTCTACCGGCCCACGCGGTGGCCGCCACGAGGGCTTGGCCACCGCCATGGCCAAGTCGGCGGTACGCACCATGGGTTCGACCGTGGGACGGGAAATCATTCGCGGTGTGCTGGGCGGAATCTTTGGCAGCAAGAGGCGTTGATCTGCCGTGAACCACTGGCTCATGAAATCCGAACCCGCGGAATGCTCGGTTGACGACGCCTTGGCCGCGCCCAACGCCACCGTGCCCTGGGTCGGCGTGCGCAACTACCAGGCCCGAAACTTCATGCGCGACGCGATGCGGGTCGGGGACGGCGTGTTGTTTTACCACTCCAGTTGCGCAGAGCCAGGTATCGTGGGCCTTGCTCAAGTGGCCTCTGCGGCCTATCCAGACCCGACACAATTCGACCCGACCTCGCCCTACTTTGACGCCACATCCAAGCCCGATGCCCCGCGCTGGCTGCTGGTCGATGTGCAGGTGCTGCGCAAGATTCCCAACATCACCCTGCCTCAGCTGCGCGCACGTCCTGAGCTGGCCGAACTGCTGGTGTTGAAAAAGGGCAACCGGTTGTCCATCACCCCAGTCGAAGCGCGGCATTGGCAGGCGATCGTCGGGTAGAGTCCTTTGCTGCCCACCAGGAGTTTCATGCGTTCCTTGATCTTTGCCGCCTGCGCGTTGTGGGCTTTCGGCCCGGCTGCGATGGCAGCGCCTTACACCCCAGCTGGCGACAGCGAGGTGGTCGAACAACTGCCGCTGCGCGCCACCGACCCAGCCGCACGCCGGCTGGCATCCATGCGGCAGCAACTGAAGGCTCGGCCCGACGATGCCGAGCTGCGAATTGACCTCGCACGCCGCTACTTTGATTTGTCCATGGCGCAGGGCGACCCGCGCTATGTAGGGTATGCCCAGGGCGCCCTAGCGCCGCTGGAGACTACCGCGGCAGGTAACCCGAGCTACTGGCTCACCCGCGGTATGCTGGAGCAATACAACCACCAGTTCGACGCGGCGTTGACCAGCCTGGCGCAGGCGCTGACGCTTGACCCGCAATCGGTGGAAGCCATGTCCTGGCGCGCTGCGATTTTCATGGTGCAGGCGCGCTACACCGATGCGCTGGCCGAGTGCGGGCGCATGGCCCCACTGGCCCTGCCCCTATTGACTGCGGGCTGCCGCAGCTACGCGCAGGCCACCAGCGGCGCCTTGGCCAGTGCCTATCGCGACCTGGGCGCTGCGCTGTCCGCACAGCCCGACGCACCGAAAGGTCTGGTGTTATGGACCCAGACGCGGTTGGCCGAAATGGCCCAGCGGCTGTTGCCACCAGCCTCCGCCGAGCGCCACTTCAAAGCCGCTCTGCAGTTGGGTATCACCGACCAGTTTCTGCTCGCCGCTTACGCCGATTTCCTTCTCAGACAGCAGCGCCCGGCGGAGGTAATTGCCCTCTTGGGCGAATGGGAACGTTCCGACATCTTGCTGTTGCGGCTGGCGCTGGCGGGCCAGGTCGCCAAAGACCCCCGCACCGCCGGCTGGACCGGTCAGCTGCGCGAGCGCTTCGCTGCCGCGGGCGCACGCACCGAGCGCCTGCACGAACAAGAAGTCGCCCGATTCATGCTGGAGTTGGCTCAACAGCCCGACGAGGCGCTCAAAATTGCTGCCACCAACTACGCCACGCAAAAAGAGCCGCGCGACGCCGAGGTGCTGATGCGCGCGGCCTTAGCGGCCCGGCAGCCGCAGCTCGCAGCACCCGCGCTCCACTGGTTGCGCGAGAGCCGCCATGAAGACCCACAGCTGGCGCAACTCGCCACGCAGCTCGCCGCCCTGTCCGCAGGGAAAGCCCAATGAGCCGCCCAACTTGGTTTTCCCGGTGGCGTTGGCTGGCCTTGTCGCTCCTGACGCTGCCCGTGCTGGCACAGGCCCACAAACCGAGCGACAGCTACCTGACCTTGCGCACCAGCCCGGACAGCACGCACATCACCGTGCGCTGGGACATTGCCCTGCGCGACCTGGACTATGTGCTGCAGCTCGACCGCGACAACAACGGCGCCCTCACTTGGGGCGAGGTGCGTGGCCGCAGCGGCGACATTGCCGCTTATGCACAGGCTGGCCTCCGACTGCAGTCGGCCGGGCAGGCCTGCCCCTGGCGAAGCACCGGGCCGATGCAGCTGGAAAAACACAGCGACGGCACCTACGCCGTGCTCAGCCTGTCGGCCGACTGCCCGGCGCTGAAAGACGCGTTGCAGGTGAACTACACCCTGCTGCGCGAGGTGGACCCTTCGCATCGCGGGCTGGCGCAGTGGCTGCCACGTGCCGAAGGGAGCGCACTGGCGGTGGTGTTGGGTGGCAGCCAAGCGGAGCAATCACTTCCGCTCACCGCGCCTGACGGCTGGCGCACCTTCCGCCAGTACGTGGTGGAAGGGGTCTGGCACATCTGGATCGGGTTTGACCACATCCTCTTCCTGTTGGCGTTGCTGTTGCCGGCCGTGCTGGTGTACCGGCCGCCGCAATGGGAAGGCAGCGCGCGGTTTGGCTCGGCATTTGGCCAGGTGCTGAAGGTGGTGACCGCCTTCACCGTCGCCCACTCCATCACGCTCAGCCTGGCAGCGCTGGGGCTGGTCACTTTGCCCTCGCGGGTGGTGGAATCCGCCATTGCCGCCTCGGTCGTGCTGGCCGCGCTGAACAACCTGCGCGGTACGACAGAAAATCGGCGCTGGACGATGGCGTTTGCCTTTGGCCTGATCCACGGCTTTGGCTTTGCCTCGGTGCTGGCTGACCTGGGCCTGCCCCAAAACGCCCTGGCCGTGGCGCTGGTTGGTTTCAACGTCGGTGTTGAACTGGGGCAACTCGCGATCGTCGCGGTGTTTCTGCCGTTGGCTTTTGCGCTACGCCACACCCGGTTCTACCGGTTGGCGGTGTTCAAGGCGGGCTCGCTGCTGATCGCCGCGCTGGCCCTGTGGTGGCTCGTGGAACGGGTTTTTGACCTTTAGACAGGTGTGTGGCCATGATTTTTACGCTTATTCGACGGCTAGCCCTCGTTTTTTCTTGTGGTTTAGCTCTTCTTTTCATAGCAGGCTGCGCCGGCTGGCTGCGGGGCACAGCGCCTGCCGACCTGGGCGTTCAGACCGGACGGCTGAAGCCGCCGTCAACCACCGACAACAGCGTCTCCAGCCAGGCTGCGCTCTACCCCGACCACCCGCAACGCGGCTATTCACAGATCGAACCGTTGCGCTTTGACGGCGACGGCACGGCCGCGATGGCCCGCCTCGCCACGGTGCTGGCCGACTGGCCGGCAACGACCGTGGTGACACGCCAACCCGACTACCTTTACGCCCGGTGCGAAACACGCTGGCTGCGCTTCACTGACGACCTGGAGTTCTGGTTGGACGCACCGGCAGGCGTGATTCATGTGCGGTCAGCCAGCCGCATTGGCCGCAAGGACTTTGGCGCGAACCGGGCCCGGGTCGAAGCGATCCGTGTCGCATGGACGAAAAAATCTCTGTAGGGTCATTCAAGCTGGGCACAATGTCAGGCGGTTATTGCCACCATTCGGGCGGTTATAGCCAACATCATTGAACCAGAGGAGACCCCTTGATGCACAACAAGCAGACCGCCGGCGCCACGTCCCATCCCCAGAATACGGGACGCCGCCAACTGCTGGCCGGCAGCGCCAGCGCCGTGGCCGCACTCGGCCTCGGCGCATTCAGCCGCAGTGCCGTGGCCCAGGCCGCCGCACCCGCCGCCGCCAAGCCCCTGCCCCCCTACGTGGCCTGGAAAGACCCGGCCGCAATGATCGTGCACACCACCAGCACCTTGGAAACCCGGCGCGGCGCCTTCGGCACCAGCGTCATCACGCCCAACGAACAGCTCTACATTCGCAACAACCTGCCAGCCCCCGGCCCCGAAATCGTGGCCGACCGCGACGCGTGGCAGGTGGCCATCGAAGGCGTCAAGTCGCCTCGGACCTTCACCGTCAAGGAGCTCAAGGGCCTGGGCCTGGAGACCACCGCCATGGTGCTGCAATGCTCGGGCAACGGTCGGGGCTTCTTCCCCAGCAAACCAAGTGGCACGCCCTGGCAGGTCGGCGCAGCCGGCTGCGTGGTCTGGAGCGGCGTGCCGGTACGCGCCGTGGTGGACGCCACCGGCGGCTTGGTCGACGGCGTGCCCTACATGACCGGCACCGGTGGCGAGAAGCTGCCCGAGGGCGTGGACCCAAAATCCGTGATGGTCGAACGCTCCGTGCCCAAGGAAGCCATGGCGGACGCGCTGTTGGCCTGGGAAATGAACGGGGTACCCATCCCGCTTGCGCATGGCGGGCCGCTCCGCTTGATCGTGCCCGGCTACAACGGCGTCAACAACGTCAAGTACATCAAACGGCTGGCCTTCACGGCGCAGCAGAGCGATGCCAAGATCCAAAGCACGGGTTACCGCATGTCTCCGCCTGGCCAGAAAGGCGACCCGAGCCAGCCATCGATCTGGGAGATGGCGCCCAAGTCGTGGATCAACACCCCCAACGGCGATACCGCCGCGCTGCAGGCCGGTCTGGTGCAAATCCACGGCGTGGGTTTTGGTGGCATGAACGCGGTGCGTGGGGTTGACGTGTCGGTCGACGGTGGCAAGACCTGGACAGCGGCCCGGCTGGTGGGCCCTGACCTCGGCAAATACGCTTGGCGACAATTTGTGCTGGCAGTCAAGCTGCCCGCAGGCACCCACACGCTGATGAGCCGGGTCACCGATGTGCTGGGCAACGTTCAGTCCGAACTGGCGCAGGAAAATACCAGCGGTTACGTCAACAGCAGCTGGCGCGATCACGCGGTGAAAGTCACCGTCGCATGACGGCCCAACTCTGGCATACAGCCGGTGCCGCCGCGCTGGCTGTGGCGACGGTGAGCGCACAAGCGCAAGACATGATGGCAGACGGTAAAAAGCTGTTCAACCAAACAGCGGTGCCTGCCTGCGCGGTGTGCCACACACTGAAACACGCGGGTTCTGCCGGAGAGATCGGTCCAGCGCTGGACGAGCTCAAGCCAGACGCAGCGCGGGTGGAAAAAGCCGTCCGCAATGGGCTGGGTCAAATGCCGGCCTACAGCACGTTGAGCGACGCGCAAATCCGCTTGCTGGCGCAGTACGTGGCGGCGGCAAGCAAGTAAGCTACAGCCCCTTGGGACACAGACGAAAAAAAGCGGCAAGGTCTTGGACCCTGCCGCTTTTTTGTTGGGATGCCGTTACACCGGCAACCCATGTCAGCCCGCCGTCGCTTCTTCCGCTTCCGGCTTGGCCTTGCCTTCTTTCTTTGGCAGCGGCTGGATGTCGAGCTTGACTTCTGCCTTGGCTGGGTCGGTCTCGTCGATATCCACCGTCAGGCGGCCACCGTCCACCAGACGGCCAAACAGCAGTTCGTCGGCCAGCGCGCGGCGAATGGTGTCCTGAATCAGGCGTTGCATTGGGCGGGCACCCATCAGCGGGTCGAAGCCCTTCTTCGCCAGGTGCTTGCGCAGGCCGTCGGTGAAGGTGACGTCGACCTTCTTCTCGGCAAGCTGGGTTTCCAGCTGCAGCAGGAACTTGTCCACCACCC
>CAZANT010000009.1:0-20544 GCA_964486575.1 uncultured Burkholderiaceae bacterium
GGCGTCCAAGCGTTTCCTCATCACCATTGGCGACCGCACCGTGGGTGGCCTGAGCAACCGCGACCAGATGGTGGGCCCCTGGCAAGTGCCCGTGGCCGACTGCGCTGTCACACTGGCCGACTTCACCGGTTTTGCCGGGGAGGCTATGAGCATGGGCGAGCGCACCCCACTGGCGGCCATCAATGCGCCTGCGTCGGGCCGCATGGCGGTGGCGGAAAGCATCACCAACCTGCTGGCTGCGCCGATTGAACTCTCCCGCGTCAAGCTGTCCGCCAACTGGATGGCTGCTTGCGGCGAGCCTGGCGAAGACGCGGCGCTGTACGCCACCGTAAAGGCGGTGGGTATGGAGCTGTGTCCTGCCCTGGGCATCAGCATCCCGGTTGGCAAGGATTCCTTGTCCATGCGGACTCAGTGGCAAACCGACGACGGCGCCAAAAAAGTCACCTCTCCTGTCAGTCTGATCGTCACCGCGTTCGCCACCTTGGCCGATGTGCGTGGCACGCTCACGCCGCAACTCGACGCCGCCGAACCCGACACCACGCTGGTGCTCGTGGACCTGGGCAAGGGCCAGAACCGCCTGGGCGGCTCGGTGTTCGCCCAGACGCTGAACCAAGTCGGCGACGAGGTGCCCGATTTGGACGACCCCCAGGACCTGGTGAATCTGGTCAAGGCGGTGAACGCACTCCGGGCCGATGGAAAAATCCTCGCTTACCACGACCGCAGCGACGGCGGCCTGATGGCCAGTGTTTGCGAAATGGCCTTTGCAGGCCATGTGGGCGTGTCGCTCAACGTGGACTTGCTGGTCACCCAGGGCGACGGTATTTCCGACAGCCGGATGGACATGGGCGACGCGAAAAACTGGGCGGGTCAGATCAGCGCCCGCCGCGACGAGCTGACGCTCAAGGCCCTGTTCAGCGAGGAGCTGGGCGTGGTGCTTCAGGTGCGCACCGCCGACCGCAATGACGTGATGCAGGTGCTGCGGACGCACGGTTTGTCCAAACACAGCCACTTCATTGGCAAGACGCGACCCACGTCGTCGACCATCACCGCCGGCATCGGCCAGGTGCAGGTCTGGCGCGACACCAAGGTGGTCTTTTCGGCCACCCTGCAAGACCTCCAGCAGGTCTGGGACAGCGTGAGCTGGAAAATCAACCAGCAGCGCGACAACCCGGCCTGCGCTGACGCCGAACACGCGGCCGTGGGCCAGCCCGACGACCCCGGTCTGCATGTGGCACTGACGTTTGATCCAGCGGACAACGTCGCTGCGCCTTACCTGAACCTGGCCCGACCCAAGGTGGCGGTGCTGCGGGAGCAGGGTGTGAACTCGCACGTGGAAATGGCCTATGCCTTCACCGAAGCGGGCTTTGAGGCCCACGACGTGCACATGACCGACCTGCAGACCGGCCGCGCCAAGTTGCAAGACTTTCAAGGCGTGGTCGCCTGTGGGGGGTTCAGCTACGGTGACACGTTGGGCGCGGGCATCGGCTGGGCGCGCAGTATCACCTTCAACCCCGGGTTGTCGGCCCAGTTCCAGGCGTTCTTTGGTCGCAGCGACACCTTTGGATTGGGCGTGTGCAATGGCTGCCAGATGTTTGCCGAACTGGCCGACATCATCCCCGGCGCGCAAGATTGGCCGCGCTTCACCACCAACCAGAGCGAGCGCTTTGAGGCCCGCCTGTCGATGGTGGAAGTGCTGACGTCGCCCAGCCTGTTTTTTCAGGGCATGGCCGGCAGCCGCTTGCCGATTGCAGTGGCACACGGAGAGGGCTTTGCCAACTTTGCCTACCGGGGGGATGCGTCCAAGGCAATTGCGGCGATGCGTTTCACCGACAACCATGGCGCGGCCACAGAGGCCTACCCGTTCAACCCCAACGGCAGCCCGGGTGGCCTCACGGCGGTCACCACCGCCGATGGCCGCTTCACCGCGATGATGCCGCACCCGGAGCGGGTGTTCCGCAACATCCAGATGAGTTGGACCTCCGGCCACCGGGACCAGTTCAGCCCTTGGATGCGACTCTGGCGTAACGCGCGCCGTTGGATTGGCTAACGGGAATGGTCGGGATTAGCGGGCAGCGTTGCCGTTCGCACCCGACCAGGAGGCCGTGTTTTCCGGCTGGATGGCAGGCACCCGCCGAGCGCCATCAAAGCGCTTTTGCCAGTAGGCCAGGCGCATGTCTTCCAGGCGAATGACGCTGCCCGGCGTGGGCGAATGGATGAACTTTTCATTGCCCACATACAACCCCACGTGGCTGTACGCGCGCCGAGAGGTGTTGTAGAACACCAAATCCCCGGGGCGCAGTTCCGATGGGTCGATCTCCTGGGTGGCGGCCGCCTGGTGCTCTGCCTTGCGCGGCAACGACAGGCCAGCCGATTGCTCGAACAGCGCACGCACAAAACCGCTGCAGTCAAACCCCTCGTCAAAGCGGTTGCCGCCGCGCTGGTAGGGCACGCCCAGGTAACCCATCGCGCCAATCACGAGGTCGGAAGCCTTGGGTCCCAGCGTGTCGCGCGACCGTTCGATCTGCGCGCTCAACTGGTCAATTAGCCCTTTCTCCGTCAGAAAGTGGCCCAGGGGGTCGGTCGGCGCCCTCGCCACCGGCCGCTTCACAGGAACTGGGGCTGGGGGTGGGGTGCTTGTACAGGCCGTCAGCAGACAAACCGCGACTAAGGTGACAATGCGCATCGCCGCAAGGATAACGTCACGGCCTATGGCGTCAAGGTTTTTCTGAAAGAAACCTCGCCAAGTGCTTGATTCATAACATTTATAGGAGATTTTTCATGTTCAAAGCCCTCGTGCTTGAGAAAGGCGACTCGTTCACTGCATCGTTGCAATCCGTGGACGAAGGCCGGCTGCCCGCGGGCGACGTGACGGTGGCGGTCAGCCACTCCACCCTGAACTACAAGGATGGCCTGGCAATCTGCAACAAGAGCCCGGTGGTGCGCAGCTGGCCCATGGTGGCTGGCATTGATGGCGCAGGCACGGTGTTGGAGTCCAGCCATCCGAACTGGAAAGCTGGCGACGCCTTTGTGCACAACGGCTGGGGCGTGGGCGAAACCCACTGGGGCTGCCTGTCCGAGAAAGCCCGCTTGAAGGGCGATTGGTTGGTGAAACTGCCCGCCGCCTTCACTCCCCGCCAGGCCATGGCGATCGGTACCGCCGGCTACACCGCCATGCTCTGCGTGCTGGCGCTGGAAGACCATGGCGTGAAACCTGGTGCGGGCGAGATTCTGGTAACTGGTGCCACCGGCGGCGTGGGCAGCGTGGCCATCGCCCTCTTGGGCAAGCTGGGTTACACCGTCGTCGCCGCAACTGGGAAGGCCAGCGAGGAGGCTTACCTCAAGGCTTTGGGCGCCAGCTCCATCATAGACCGGGCCGAGCTCTCGGCCGCTGGTAAACCTTTCCAGAAAGAGCGTTGGGCCGGCGTGGTGGACGCGGTGGGATCACACACCCTCGCAAATGCTCTGGCTCAGACCCGCTACGGTGGCGTGGTAGCCGCCTGCGGTTTGGCCCAAGGCATGGACCTGCCGACCACGGTAATGCCGTTCATCCTGCGCGGCGTCACGCTCGCGGGTGTGGACTCGGTCATGGCCCCGCTGGCCAAACGCCAGCGTGCTTGGGACCGGTTGGCCACCGACCTCAACCTGCAGTTGCTGGAATCCATGATCGAGGAGGTGCCGCTAGAGGAAGCCGCGTCGAAGGCGCAGCAGCTGATGGATGGGCAAGTGCGCGGCCGCGTGGTGGTCCGCATCGGCGCCTGAGCCTGCCCAGGGGGCCTGTTTGGCCGTGTTTTGACCGAATTTGGAGTGAAATATGCCGCAAGCCCTCGTTAAATTTCGCAAGCGAGCTACTGATTCAATAGCATCCAAAGTCTATCGGGCGTTGCTCGGTCTGGTCTGTGGTGTCACGCTGGCCGGTGCGGTCCATGCGCAAGGTGTGAAAAGCGAGCCGGTGGCCACCGGCCTGCAAAACCCGTGGGCGGTGGCCTTTTTGCCCGAAGGCCGTTTCCTGGTAACCGAGCGGCCGGGGCGCATGCGGGTGGTAGAAGCCGATGGCACGCTGGGCGCGCCGCTGTCTGGCTTGCCTGCGGTGGCGGCGGGCGGGCAAGGGGGCCTGCTGGACGTTGTGCTGGATTCAGACTTTGCCCGCAATCGCACGGTGTACTTCTGTTTCTCCGAACCCGCCGGTCTGCTCGGCTCGGGCAACAGCACCGCCATGGCACGTGCCTTGCTGGCGGCCGATCGCAGCAAGCTGGAGGCGGTGAAGGTCATCTTCAGCCAAAAGCCCAAGTTCGACAGCCCGGCCCACTTTGGGTGCCGCATCACCGAGACCCGCAGCGGCCAACTGCTGCTGTCGCTCGGCGACCGTTACCACCGCATGGACGACGCGCAAACCCTGGACAACCACCACGGCAAAACCGTGCGCGTCAACAAAGACGGCAGCGTGCCCAAAGACAACCCGTTTGTGGGCAAGGCCGGGGCACTGCCTGAGATCTGGAGCTACGGCCACCGCAATCCTCAGGGCGCCACCTTGGCGCCCGACGGCAGCTACTGGCTGGTGGAACATGGCCCGCAGGGCGGCGACGAAATCAACCAGCCCCTGCCAGGGAAAAACTACGGCTGGCCCGTCATCACCTACGGTGTGAACTATGGTGGCGCCACCATTGGCGACGGGTTGAAGCAAAAGGCCGGTATGGAACAGCCGTTGCATTACTGGGTGCCGTCCATTGCCCCGTCGGGCATGGTGTTTCTGACCAGCGACCGTTATGGCCCCGCATGGAAGGGCAACCTGTTTGTCGGCTCGCTCAAGTTCGGTTACCTCAACCGGATTGAACTGAGCCAGCCGTTCAAGGGAACAGTGGTGCAAGAGCACAAACTGCTGGCCGACGCCCGTGAACGAATCCGCGACGTGCGGCAAGGCCCAGACGGCCTGCTTTATGTGCTGACCGACAGCGGCAAGGGCCGCTTGCTGCGATTGCAGCCTACCGGCGGCTGAACGGACGCGGGCTGGCCCAGCGTACCTTCGGAGCATGCTGCATGCGCGGTACCACCCACGTCGTCTGGTTCAAACGCGACCTGCGCACGACCGACCACGCCCCCCTGCGCGCCGCATCCGAAGGTGCGCAGTTGCTGGCGGTGTTTGTTCGGGAGCCTGCAGTCCACGGCGCGGCCGACTGCGCACCCCAGCACCGCGGATTCATTGACGAATGTCTGGCCAGCCTCGACGCCGAATTGCGCAACCAGGGAAACCGCCTGCTCGCACTGCACGGCGACTTGCCTGAAGCCTTCGAGCAGCTCTGGCAACGGGCGCCTTTCACCCACCTGCACAGCCACCAGGAAACCGGCAACGCCGCCACCTACGCGCGCGACCTGGCGGTGGCCCGGTGGTGCGAAGCCCGCCAGGTCGTCTGGACCGAATACACGCAGGATGGCGTGGTGCGCCGCTTGCGGCACCGCAATGGCTGGGCCAAACGCTGGGATGGCCGCAATCGCCAGCCGCCCCAGGGGGCAGTGGCCCGCTTGCCACCCCCGCCGGTTCCGGAGCAGCCGCGGCCCGACACGGGTGACCGATTCGACACTGCCGGCGATCTGGCTCTGCGCCAACGCGGGGGGCGGGCAGCGGCGTGCGCGGCCTTGCAGAGCTTTCTGGGTGAGCGCGGCCAGCCTTACCGGCGGGCGATGTCGAGCCCGCTGGCGGGCGAGGCTGCCTGTTCGCGCATTTCGCCGTACCTCGCGCATGGCGTGATCAGCCTGAGGGAAACCGTGGCGGCGCTGGTGAAGCGACGGGAAGGTCTGCAGGACGAAGCGCCCAGCCTCGCGCGCCGCGAGTGGCTGGCGTCGATCAAGAGTTTCGAAGGACGGCTGTACTGGCATTGCCACTTCATGCAAAAACTCGAATCCGAGCCCGCGATCGAGTTCGACAACATGGTCCGCGCTTTTGATGGGTTGCGCGAGAACGATTTCAACCGCGACCACTTTGCACGCTGGTGCAGTGGCCACACAGGCTACCCGATGGTCGACGCCTGCATGCGCATGCTCAACGCCACCGGGTGGCTCAATTTCCGCATGCGGGCCATGCTGGTGAGCTTTGCCGCCTACCCGCTGTGGCTGCACTGGCGTGAACCGGCTCTGCACCTTGCCCGCGCGTTTCTGGACTACGAGCCAGGAATCCATTACTCGCAAATGCAGATGCAGTCGGGCACCACCGGCATCAACACCCCGCGCATCTACAACCCGGTGAAGCAGGCCCGCGACCATGACCCGGACGGGCAGTTCGTTCGCCGCTGGCTGCCCGAACTGGCCGCCGTGCCGACCGAGTGGTTGTTTGAGCCTTGGCGGTTACCGACCTCGTTGCAGTCGCGTTACGGATGCGTTCTGGAGCGCGACTACCCGGTGCCAGTGGTGGATTTCACGACCAGCATTCGGGAGGCGCGGTCGCGCTTGAGCGAATTCCGCAACCGAGACTCGGTGAAGGCCGAGTCGCGCGACGTGATGGACCGGCACGGCAGCCGCAAAAGCGGCATGCGGCCGGCCACCCGCACTCCCGAGCGTGGCGCGCAGGTGGCTGCCGGCCCACGGCGTAAGTCTGCGGCACCCCCACCGCCGCAGCTGAATCTGGACTGGGGCGACTGAGCCAAGCTCAGTTCAGCCGACGGGACGGTAACGTGGCCTCCACCGTGGGCAAATCCACCATCATCGGCGTGCCAGGCGTGGTACATCCCATGTCGCAGCACTTGCCCGGCTGGCGGTTTTTGGTGATGGCGCGTTCAGGGTCATGCGGCGCCGCGGCGGGCGAGCCGTCGGCGGCCACGCCGCGTTCCAGAATGCGCTCGACCAATTCCACCTTGGAGCCAATCGGGTAGTTGCGGTAGATCTCCTGCTTCATTGCGGCCGGGGAGCCGCCCCCGTGCAGGCTGATCACGCTGTACCAGCCGCCCTGGTAGCCAGCGGTCAGGTCTTCGATGAAACGGGCAGCTTCGATGCGCTTGTCGTAGGGCACCTCCGGGTTCGCGCGCAGCACGTCCGAGAGGCGGGCGGCTGTTTCCGGATTGTGGTCTTCGTCCGGGCCGGGCAGGGTGACGATCAGGCCGCCGCTCACGTAGTGCGCAATGCGGTGCATGTCGTAGATCTGGGTGGCCATCAGCAACTTGCCGATGTTGGCGAAAACCGGGTCGGGCATGAAGGTGTTGCTGTACGGGTCTGCCTTGCCGTAGACGCTGGCAGCCACGCCACAGGCATAGAAGCCTTCGGTAATCTTGATGAGTTCCACCATCTGGTCGCGCAGGTGGGTTTCCTTGCCTGGATCAAAACCGTTGGCCTCGCACATCAGCGCACCCGCGCCAATCAGCAGGTCGCCAAAGCCGGCCCGCGCCGCAATGCAGGTCTGCCGGTGATGGGTGGCATAGCTGTAGGTGAGGTGGTGTGAGTGTTCCCACTCGCCTTCGTAGAACACGCGCTCCCAGGGCACAAACACCCGGTCAAACAAAACCACGCCGGTACTTTGGCCGTATTTGCGGCTGAACAGCGCATCGCCATGCTCCAACTTCTCTCCGGGGCGGCCAGCCGGGCGGGCGACGATGGTGATGCCCTCGGCGTCAATCGGCACCGCACAGCAGACGGCGAAATCGGCGTCAGCCTGGCCCATTTGCCGGCAGGGCATCACCAAGAATTCGTGGACGTAGGGCGCACCGGTCACGATGGCTTTGGCGCCTGACAAATAAATCCCTTTGCCGTTGCGCTCAACCACGTGCACATAGCTGTCGGGGTTGCCTTGCTGGTGGGGCTTCTTGCTGCGGTCGCCCTTGGCATCGGTCATGGCCACGGCAATCGTCAGGTCTTGGTCCTGTACCTGGTGCAAATAGTCCAGAAATTTGGCGTGGTGTTCGGTGCTGCCTCGGGCGTCGTCGATCTTGGCCGTCACCTGGCCCAGCGCGTTGAGCGCGTCGTGCACCAGGTACCGCTGGGCGCAGCCGGTTTCCTGACAGACCAGGCGGGTGGCTTCGAGCTTGTTCAGCAGGTCGCCTGCGCTGGTGTTGATGTGAGAGAGGCGGTTCACTCGCTTGCCGCTGGTGTGCTGGACCGCCGTCATGATGGGCGCGTACTCGGGTTTGAGCGCGATGTCGTACGTCAGGGCGATGGCGTTGATGCCTGGCCGCAGTGCGGGTTCATCGACCACGCAGTCAATCCGGCGGCCGTCGACGAACACCTTGGGTTTCAGGCGGCGCAGCGACTCGCGGAAATCGTTGCCGGACATCATCAGCGACTGGGGTGCGGGGGCGTTCATGGGTGTCTCCGAGGGCTTTGGTTTCAATAAAGCAATAAGACAAATATTTAAACAGCGTTCAATAAATTGAGCAAGCGTTTAATTTTCACCAATTCCCGCCATAATCGCGCCATGGAAGCCAAGTTGCAACGCCAGCAGGCGATGAACGACAGCCGACGCGCGCTTGTGCTGGACGCCGCCCGCGCGGTGTTTGACGAGTGCGGTATCGAGGGCGCCAGCATCCGCGAGATTGCCAAACGCGCCGGGTACACGCCGGGCGCGATCTATTCCTATTTTGAGAACAAGGAAGCCATCTACGGCGCGCTGCTGGCCGAATCGCTCGAGCGGCTGAACAGTGCAGTGCAGAGTGCCAACACCAGTCTGGTGCCAGCCGAGCGGCTGCGCGACACGGCAAGGGCCTGGTTTGGGTTTTATGCTGCCAACCCGCGCGACCTCGACCTGGGCTTCTACCTGTTCCACGGCATGCAGCCGCGCGGCCTGACCAGCGAACTGAACAGCCGACTCAATGCACGCCTGCAGGAGGCGCTGGCACCGTGTGCGCTGGCCATGGTGAGCCTGGGGCTGGACGAAGACACCGCCCTCCGGGAGAACACTTCGCTGTTCGCCCAAGGCGTGGGTTTGTTGCTGTTGCAGCACACCGGCCGCATCCGAATCTTTCAGCAGCAGGCACCGGCCTTGTTTGACCACTACATTACCGCGCTTCTGCAGCGGCTGGAATAATCAGGCGCTTGTTCCGAGGGATGACCTATGTTGCTTGATGCCGACGACTGCCAACTGGTGCTGGTCGATTACCAAATTCGCCTGATGCCCGCGCTGCGCGACAGCGCCGCCGTGATCGCCAACGCGGTGCGGCTGGGCCGGCTGGCCGAGGTAATGCAGGTGCCGTGTTTCGGCACCGAGCAAAACCCCGCCAAGCTGGGGGAAAACGTGCCGGAGATCCGCACGTTGTGCCAGAAGACACTGGCCAAGATGCATTTCAGCGCCTGTGAAGACGGCCTGGTCGAATGGCTGCGTCCCACCGCACAAGCCCCCAGGGGCAACGCGCGCAGCCTGCCCAAACACCTGCAAAAAAATCAACCCGACGCGACCGAAACGCGCACGACCGTTGTGCTGGCGGGCTGTGAATCCCATGTTTGCCTGTTGCAGACGGCGCTCGACTTGCTGGACCAGGAGTTCGACGTCTGGGTCGTGACGGATGCCTGCAGTTCCCGCACCGAACGCAGCCGCGACGCGGCGTTTGACCGGTTGGCAGGCGCGGGTGCCGAATTGGTCACCACCGAAATGGTCGCCTTCGAATGGCTGCGCACCGCCGACCACCCGGCTTTCAGAGCGGTGCAGGCCCTGATCAAGTGAACGCTGTGGCCGCTGCGGTCGAAACACGCGTGGTCGCCGCGCTTCAAGGCTCGCTGCCGATGGGTGGGTTTGTGCCCCACGCGCCAATCTATGCGGTTACCTCGCCTCTGCCAGCCCTCGGCGAGGAACTCCCGGCGCCAGTGCGATCGGACATTGACCTTGGCGGCTTGCTGGCCTTTGTGATTGACAACGTCATCAGCGAAGCCGAGGCGGATCGCATCGTGGCCATCACGGAACAGATGGGCTACCGCCCGGAGGCGCCCGGTATTCAGACCGCACCGGGCATGCGGATGAACAAGTCGGTGCACTGGGTGGCCGACGAAGCCTTCATGGCACGCATTTTTGCCCGCATTGGCCCGTTGCTGCCACCGCAGTTGGACGGTGACGTGCTGCACCCGCAGTTGAGTCAGCGGCTCAACATGTACCGTTACGACACCAACGACGTCTTCAACCGCCACACCGACGGCGACTGGCCTGGTTTTGGGTTGAGCGCGGACGGCACATACATGGTGTCTTGGGATGGACTGCGGTCCAAACTCACCATGCTCCTCTACCTGAACGGCCCTACGCAGGGCGTTCAGGGCGGCCAGACTCGCCTGTACCGTATCGACGGGAGTGCGGTGGACGTGACGCCACGCAAGGGCGCTGCGCTGTTTTTCCGCCACGGGTTTGGTCCCGGCTCGGTTCTTCACGAGGGCACCCAGGTCGGTGGTGGCGTGCCCAAGTATGTGGCGCGCATCAACGTGCTGTACTCCCAAAGCGGTTGAGGCCGGTCAGAAACAGACGCTACTTGCCGCGTTGAAAAATCTCGGCAAGCTGGCTGGGGTGACGCCGGATCGTGGGCAATAATTCAACTCTGCTACAAGCCGCACCCCACTGGTAGGGCGTGCGCCAACAGGAGACAATGCCAATGACAAGTTTTGCCGATTTCCACGCCCGTTCACTTGCCGATCCTGCAGCCTTTTGGGCCGAGCAGGCCAAGCTGATCGACTGGAAAACCCCGCCGCAGACAATTCTGGATTACAGCAATCCACCATTTGCCAAATGGTTTGTCGGTGGCACCACCAACCTGTGTCATAACGCGGTGGATCGGCACCTGAAAGACCGATCGGCGCAACGTGCGTTGATTTACGTGTCGACCGAAACCGGGGAAGAACGGGTCTACAGCTACGCCGAACTGCATGCCGAAGTGCAACGTTATGCCGCAGTGCTGCGCGAGTTGGGCGTGCAAAAAGGCGACCGTGTGTTGGTGTACATGCCGATGATTCCCGATGCGGTCTTCGCCATGCTGGCATGCACCCGCCTTGGCGCGCTGCATTCGGTGGTGTTCGGTGGGTTTGCGGCGGTGTCCCTGGCAAGCCGCATCGACGACGCTACGCCCAAGCTGATCGTCAGCGCCGACGCCGGATCGCGAGGCGGCAAGGTGGTGCCCTACAAACCGCTGTTGGACGAAGCCATTTCGCTGGCAAAGCACAAACCATCGGCGGTGCTTCTGACCGACCGCCGGCTGGCGCCGCTGAACCTGGTGGCTGGCCGTGACCACCTGTACGCACCCCTGCGCGAAAAACACCTGCATACCGAGGTTCCCTGCGAATGGGTCGATGCAACTCATCCAAGCTACACGCTGTACACCAGTGGCACCACCGGCAAGCCCAAGGGGGTGCAGCGTGATACCGGCGGTTACGCTGTGGCCCTGGCGGCATCCATGCCCAACATCTTCCTGGGTAAGCCGGGTGAGACTTATTTCTCGACCAGCGATATCGGCTGGGTGGTAGGCCACAGCTACATCATTTACGGTCCGCTGATTCACGGCATGGCGACGATTCTTTACGAAGGCTTGCCCATTCGGCCCGATGCCGGCATCTGGTGGAGCTTGGTCGAAAAGTACAAGGTCACCTCGATGTTCAGTGCACCCACTGCGGTGCGGGTGCTCAAGAAGCAAGATCCCGAGTACCTCAAAAAGTACGACCTGTCGAGCCTGCGTGCGTTGTTTCTCGCCGGCGAACCGCTTGACGAGCCGACGGCGCAATGGATCAGCGAAAGTCTGGGCCGACCCATCATTGACAACTACTGGCAGACCGAGACGGGATGGCCGTTGCTGACCATTGCCAATGGCATTGAGGAAAAACCCAGCAAGTTTGGCAGCCCAGGTATTCCAATGTACGGCTACAACGTCAAGTTGGTTCATGAGTCGACAGGAGAGGAGTTGACTGAACCCGACCAGAAGGGTGTGGTGGTGGTGGAAGGACCGACCCCTCCTGGTTTCATGCAGACTGTCTGGCAGGACGACGCCCGCTTCGTCAACACCTATTGGAAGAGCGTGCCCGGCAAACTGGTGTACTCCACGTTCGACTGGGGGGTGCGCGACAAGGATGGCTATTTCTTCATCTTGGGTCGCACCGACGACGTCATTAACGTCGCCGGTCATCGCTTGGGTACGCGCGAAATTGAAGAGAGCATCTCGAGCCACAGCAACGTGGCGGAAGTGGCTGTGGTCGGCGTGGCCGACCAACTCAAAGGCCAGGTAGCCATGGCCTTCGTCATCATCAAGGACGTGTCTAAAGTCCCCGACGAGGCCGCCAAACTCAAGCTGGAGGGCGAGATCATGAAGGTGGTGGACGACCAGCTTGGTGCAGTGGCCCGCCCGTCCCGCGTACGATTTGTGACGGCGCTGCCTAAAACGCGAAGCGGGAAGTTGCTGCGCCGCGCCATCCAGGCGGTGTGCGAACAACGCGACCCCGGTGACCTGACCACCATCGAAGATCCGACGGCGCTCAAGCAGATTCAGGACATGTTCACGCCCGTTTGAGCAGCTTTGCCCCCGAATCCTGGCCAATCGAGACTTGTTTCGCGGTTTGGCCAGGTGGTGAACGCCGCGTTTCGGTGGCACAATCAGGTTTGTATTCAAGGCCCTTCCCAGCCACAGTCGCATCCGCCAATCGGTTCAGCCGTGCCGCGGAAGGTTAATCAACCAGCTTTAACCAGCTAATGTTCCCTGAAGGGGAACGGAGGTCAGCGGAATATGAGCGATTCATCGCCTTCCAAGCCGTCGCATTCGTCGGTTTATCAGGCCTATTCGGCCAACACATACCTCTTCGGCGGCAATGCGCCGTACGTTGAAGAGATGTATGAAAATTACCTGAGCAACCCTGGCAGTGTGCCGGACAACTGGCGCGATTACTTCGACGCTTTGCAGCACGTACCAGCGGTGGACGGCAGCAACAGCAGAGATGTCCCCCACTTGCCCGTGATCAATGCCTTTGCTGAGCGCGCCAAGCAGGGTGTGAGCCGCGTGGTCGTGGCCAGCCCCGACCCCGAAATGGGCCGCAAACGCACCGCCGTGCAGCAGTTGATCGCCGCTTACCGCAACGTCGGTGCCCGGTGGGCCGACCTGGACCCCCTCAAGCGCGTTGAGCGCCCCTACATTCCCGAGCTGGACCCGGCCTTCTACGGGTTCAGCGATGCCGATCAAGAAGCAGTGTTTAACACCAGCAACACCTTCTTCGGCAAAGAAACCATGAGTCTTCGCGAGTTGCTCAATGCGCTTCGCGAAACCTACTGCGGCACCATTGGCGCCGAGTACATGTACATCACTGACCAGAACCAGAAGCGCTGGTGGCAAGAAAAGCTGGAGTCGGTCCGGACCAACCCCCAGTTCACAGCGGACAAGAAAAAGCACATCCTTGACCGCCTGACGGCCGCCGAAGGGCTCGAGCGCTTTCTACATACCAAGTACGTCGGGCAAAAGCGCTTTTCACTGGAAGGCGGTGAAAGTTTCATCGCCTCGATGGACGAGTTGATCAATCAGGCGGGCGCCAAAGGCGTCAAGGAAATCGTCATTGGCATGGCGCACCGAGGCCGTCTCAACGTGCTGGTCAATACCTTGGGCAAAATGCCCAAAGACCTGTTTGCAGAGTTTGAGCACACCGCCCCGGAAGACCTGCCGTCTGGTGACGTGAAGTACCACCAGGGCTTCAGCTCTGACGTAACTTCGCCCGGCGGCCCCGTACACCTGACGCTTGCCTTCAACCCGTCCCACCTGGAGATCGTGAACCCGGTCGTCGAAGGATCCGTGCGGGCCCGCATGGACCGCCGCAATGACCCCACTGGCAAGCAGGTCCTGCCAGTGCTGGTTCACGGCGACGCCGCTTTCGCTGGCCAAGGCGTGGTGATGGAGACCCTGGCACTGGCTGAAACGCGTGGCTACTCGACCGGCGGTACGGTTCACTTGGTGATCAACAACCAGATTGGTTTCACCACTTCTGACCCGCGCGACAGCCGCTCGACTTTGTACTGCTCCGATGTGGTCAAGATGATCGAAGCGCCAGTGCTGCACGTGAACGGCGACGATCCTGAAGCCGTGGTGTTGGCTACCCAACTGGCACTGGAGTTCCGGCTGGAGTTCCAGAAGGACGTGGTGGTCGACATCATTTGCTTCCGCAAACTGGGCCACAACGAACAGGACACACCGAGCCTGACGCAGCCCTTGATGTACAAGAAAATTGCGCAGCACCCCGGCACCCGAAAGCTGTATGCCGACAAGTTGGCCACCCAGGGCTTGGGCGAAACCCTGGGCGACGACATGGTCAAAGCCTACCGCGCCGCGCTGGACGAAGGTCGTCACACTGTCGATCCGGTACTCACCAATTTCAAGAGCCAGTACGCAGTCGACTGGTCACCTTTCCTCGGTAAGAAGTGGACCGATGCCGGTGACACTGCGATTCCGTTGGCCGAGTGGAAGCGATTGGCCGACAAAATCACCACCATTCCCGCGACCGTCACCCCCCACCAACTGGTGAAGAAGGTGTACGACGACCGTGCCGCCATGGGTCGGGGTGACATTCCGGTCGATTGGGGCATGGGCGAACACATGGCGTTTGCGTCACTGGTGGCCAGCGGCTACCCCGTCCGCCTGTCTGGTGAAGACTGCGGCCGAGGCACCTTCACCCACCGCCATGCTGTGATTCACGACCAAAGCCGCGAAAAGTGGGACACCGGCACGTACGTGCCGCTGCAGCATGTGGCCGAGAACCAGGCACCGTTTGTGGTGATCGACTCCATCCTGTCCGAAGAAGCGGTGCTGGCGTTTGAATACGGTTATGCGTCAAACGACCCCAACACGTTGGTGATCTGGGAAGCACAGTTCGGTGACTTTGCCAACGGCGCGCAGGTGGTGATCGATCAATTCATCGCGTCCGGTGAAGTGAAGTGGGGCCGTGTCAATGGCATTACGTTGATGCTGCCCCACGGCTACGAAGGGCAGGGGCCGGAGCACAGCTCCGCCCGGCTGGAGCGCTTTATGCAGCTCAGTGCAGACACCAACATGCAGGTCTGCCAACCTACGACAGCCAGCCAGATTTTCCATCTGCTGCGTCGCCAAATGGTGCGTAACCTCCGCAAGCCGTTGGTGATCATGACGCCCAAATCGCTGCTGCGGAACAAGGACGCCACGTCGCCATTGAGCGAGTTCACCAAAGGGGCCTTCCAGACGGTGATTCCGGAACACAAGGCGCTCAAGGCCGAAAAAGTCAAGCGCGTCGTGGCCTGCTCAGGCAAGGTCTACTACGACCTGGTGAAGAAGCGCGAGGAAAAGGGCGCTGACGATGTGGCCATCCTCCGCGTTGAGCAGCTCTACCCATTCCCACACAGGGCGTTCGCGTCTGAATTGAAGAAATACCCCAATGCCTCCGAGGTGGTGTGGTGCCAGGACGAGCCGCAAAACCAGGGAGCCTGGTTCTTTGTGCAGCATTACATCCACGAAAACATGCTTGAAGGTCAGCGCTTGGGCTACTCCGGGCGGGCGGCATCGGCTTCGCCTGCGGTCGGCTACTCGCACCTGCACCAGGAGCAGCAAAAGGCGCTGGTTGACGGTGCGTTCGGCAAGCTCAAAGGATTTGTGCTGACCAAGTAAGGCCGGCGCTCAGTTCAGAACACAGACCCCTTAACGGAATACCCCATGGCAATCGTAGAAGTCAAAGTACCGCAGCTGTCTGAATCGGTGGCCGAAGCCACCATGCTGCAATGGAAGAAAAAAGCCGGTGACAGCGTCGCCGTCGATGAGATCCTTATCGAAATTGAAACCGACAAAGTGGTACTCGAAGTACCCGCGCCGTCAGCCGGCGTACTGTCAGAAATCCTCGTGGCCGATGGCGGCACGGTGGTCGCGGAGCAGTTGATCGCCCGGATCGACACCGATGGCAAAGTCTCCTCTGCTGCGCCAGCGGCTGCACCTGCGCCTGCCCCGACCGTGGCAGCCATGTTGGCCCCTGCGGCCCCGGTGACCACCAAGGCAGGCGTGGCCATGCCCGCTGCTGCGAAATTGATGGCCGACAACCAGTTGGCTGCCGGGTCGGTAGCGGGCACTGGCAAAGACGGTCGCGTCCTCAAGGGCGATGTGATTCAGGCCGTCGCTTCGGGCGCCAAGGGGGTACCACCTGCGGCTGTGCCGGCCTCGCTGTTGCCCCAAGTGGCGGCGCCTTCGGTCAACCTCGGTGATCGACCTGAACAGCGCGTCCCCATGAGCCGGTTGCGCGCCCGAGTGGCTGAACGCTTGTTGCAGTCGCAATCGACCAACGCGATTCTGACCACCTTCAACGAGGTGAACATGGCGCCGGTCATGGAAATGCGCAAGCGTTTTCAGGAGAAGTTTGAAAAAGAGCACGGCGTGAAGATTGGCTTCATGAGCTTCTTCGTAAAGGCCGCAGTGCATGCGTTGAAGAAGTTCCCGGTGCTGAACGCGTCGGTCGACGGCAGCGACATTGTTTACCACGGCTACTTCGACATCGGGATTGCTGTGGGATCACCACGAGGCCTTGTGGTGCCCATCCTGCGCAATGCCGACCAGATGAGCTTTGCGGACATTGAGAAGAAGATCGCTGAATACGGCGCCAAAGCCCGTGACGGAAAGCTGGGCATTGAAGAAATGACCGGCGGTACGTTCTCCATCAGCAATGGTGGGACCTTCGGTTCCATGCTGTCGACGCCCATCATCAACCCGCCACAAAGTGCAATCCTTGGGGTGCATGCAACCAAAGACCGCGCTGTGGTGGAGAACGGTCAGGTGGTGGTTCGACCGATCAACTACCTCGCTATGAGCTACGACCACCGCATCATCGATGGCCGCGAAGCTGTGCTGGGCCTGGTGGCGATGAAAGAAGCGCTGGAAGACCCCGCCCGTTTGCTGTTTGACATCTAAGGAGCCAAGATGAGCAAACAATTCGACGTGATCGTCATCGGCGGCGGTCCCGGTGGGTACATCGCGGCCATCCGCGCTGCGCAGCTGGGCCAGTCAGTGGCCTGCATTGATGAGTGGAAAAATGCCAAAGGCGGGCCAGCCCCGGGCGGCACCTGCACCAACGTGGGCTGTATTCCTTCCAAGGCCTTGCTTCAGTCGTCGGAACACTTTGACCACGCGAGCCACCACTTTGCCGAGCATGGGATTTCGGTGTCGGGCCTGGGTCTGGATGTTGGCAAGATGCTTGCCCGCAAAGACAACGTCGTGAAGCAAAACAACGACGGCATCCTCTACCTGTTCAAGAAGAACAAGGTTGCGTTCTTCCATGGCCGTGGCTCATTTGCAAAGGCTGTGGACGGCGGCTATGAGATCCGGGTGGCGGGTGCGTCGGAAGAGGTGCTGGTGGGCAAGCACATTATCGTGGCCACAGGCTCCAATGCCCGGGCGTTGCCCGGCACGCCATTTGACGAAGAAAAGATCCTGTCAAATGACGGTGCACTGCGCATGGGCGGCGTCCCGAAGAAGCTGGGCCTGATTGGCTCGGGCGTGATCGGCCTGGAAATGGGTTCGGTTTGGCGTCGACTCGGGGCCGAGGTCACCATTCTCGAAGGTTTGCCGACCTTCCTGGGTGCGGTGGACGAGCAAATCGCCAAGGAGGCCCACAAAGCATTCACCAAGCAAGGGCTCAAGATCGAGCTTGGCGTGAAAGTCGGTGACATCAAATCGTCGAAGCAGGGTGTCAGCGTCGCCTACACCAACGCCAAGGGCGAGGCGATCTCCCTGGACGTGGACAAGCTCATCGTGTCCATCGGCCGCGTTCCAAACACCATCGGGCTGGGTGCCGAAACCATTGGTCTGCAATTGGACGAACGTGGCGCGGTTGTAGTGGACGACGCCTGCAAGACCAACCTGCCTAACGTCTGGGCGGTGGGCGATGTGGTGCGTGGCCCCATGCTGGCGCACAAAGCCGAGGAAGAGGGCGTGGCCGTAGCCGAGCGCATTGCTGGGCAACACGGCCATGTGAACTTCAATACCATTCCCTGGGTGATCTACACCAGCCCTGAAATTGCCTGGGTCGGCCAGACCGAGCAGCAGCTCAAGGCCGCGGGGGTGAAGTACAAGGCGGGCAGCTTCCCGTTTTTGGCCAATGGCCGCGCACGTGCCCTGGGCGACACCACCGGCATGGTGAAGATGCTGGCCGATGCCGCCACCGATGAGATTTTGGGCGTGCACATCGTAGGTCCGCAGGCCAGTGAACTGATCGCCGAAGCCGTTGTCGCCATGGAGTTCCGTGCGAGCAGCGAGGACATCGCGCGCATTTGCCATGCCCACCCGTCCTTGAGCGAAGCAACGAAAGAAGCGGCGCTGGCGGTGGACAAACGCACGCTCAACTTCTGAGGCGGGTCATGAGTGTCCGCGCGGCGTACCAAGCGGAACTGACCGCACGGGGGTTTCAGAGCGACCCGGCGCAACTGCGTGCGGTAGATGCACTGGAACGCTGCGCCAACGAGTGGTCGAACTTCAAGGAACAGCGCTCCAATGCCTTCAAGAAGCTGATCAATCGGCCTGCAATCCCGCGCGGGGTTTACATGCACGGCGGCGTCGGGCGTGGAAAAAGCTTCTTGATGGAGTGTTTCTACAGCGCTGTGCCCTTGCAGCGCAAAACCCGTCTGCATTTTCATGAGTTCATGCGCGAAGTGCACCGCGAACTGCACGAATTGCAGGGCACGGTAAACCCTCTGGACGAATTGGGCAAGCGCATTGCCAAACGCTACCGCCTGCTATGTTTTGACGAGTTCCACGTCGCCGACATCACCGACGCGATGATCCTGCACCGTTTGCTGGTCGCGCTGTTCGACAACGGCGTGGGGTTCGTAACCACCTCCAACTTCAAGCCCGACGACCTGTACCCCAACGGGTTGCACCGCAGTCGCATCCTCCCTGCGATTGAACTGCTAAATGCCAATCTGACCGTGGTGAATGTAGACAACGGCACCGACTACCGACGGCGAACCCTGGAGCAGCTGCGGCTGTACCACTCGCCCCTCGGCGAGGCAGCAGACAACGACATGGCCGAGGCCTTCAATCGGCTCGCCGAATCACCGGACGAAAAACCTGTATTGCACATTGAGGCGCGCGAAATTCGCGCCCGGCGCCTGGCTGGCGGGGTGGTTTGGTTTGACTTCAAAGCCTTGTGTGGTGGCCCGCGGTCACAGAACGACTACCTCGAGATCGCCAGCCAGTTCCACACGGTGCTGTTGAGCAATGTGCCCTATATGCCGGTACGCATGGCCTCCGAGGCACGGCGCTTCACTTGGCTGGTGGATGTGCTGTATGACCGGCGAGTGAAACTGATCATGTCTGCCGAGGTGCCCCCCGAGGCCTTGTATACCGAAGGCCCACTGTCGCACGAGTTTCCCCGCACCGTGTCGCGTCTCAATGAAATGCAATCGGCCGAGTTTCTGGCGCTGGAACGCCGCACGGTCGATACCGCGTTGACATGAGAAATCTCTGGCTGCTTACTCTTGGGCTGTGCTTGACAATTTGTCATGCGCAGCTGGCACCTGCTGCTGACGCCGCCGAGATCCGTGCGCGGATCGCGCGCGACCGGGCCGAGGCCAATGCCCGGTATTCGGCCGAAGAGGCACAGTGTTACCGTAAGTTTGCTGTCAACGACTGCCTGGACAACGCCAGACAGCTTCGCCGGCAATCGCTGGGCGTGCTTGCGCGCGAAGAAATGAGCCTGAACGAGGCCCGTCGGCGGGAGGCAGGGGAGGCGCGGCTGCGCAGCATTGAGGAAAAGTCTCGCGCGGACGCAGAGCGCCTGGCGCGGGACCGCAACAACCGTGTTAGAGACCCAGAGCCCAAGCGGAGCGAGCGCTTGCGCGGACAGGTCGACGCCGTCACACCCGTCCCAATTACGGCGGAGCGACGCAAGGCCAGGGACAAGAGGCCCGCTCTGTCTGTAGCTGAGAAAGCCCAGGCCGAACGGGCATTCGAGAAAAAGCAATTGGAAGCCGCAAACCGCCGCGAGGCGTTGGCCCGCAAGCAGGCATCGCGCACCAAACCGCCTGCCGCGCCATTGCCCCCACCCCAATGAGTGTTGGCGCGTTACCCACTTGACCAGCAACCTGCATTCCCCCGAGCGCCAGCTGATTGAGCTGAGGATGGCGCATGCCGATCTGGATGCGCTGATTGACCATGCGGCTCTGACTGCGCCGCTCGACGAACTGGTGCTGCGGCGGCTGAAGAAGCGGCGTCTGTCACTGCGCGACGCGATTTTGCAGTTGGAGCGAAGCCTTCAACCCCAGGAACCGGCCTGACTGCGCCAGATGAACCTAGAGCAACAGGTCGGGCAGGCGTTCTCCAGCGATGGCGTTCTTGCGCGCCACAACCCAGACTTTCAGCCCCGCGCGGCTCAGACCGACATGGCACTGGCGGTGGCCCAAGCCATCGATGCCGGCGGTGTGCTGGTTGCCGAGGCCGGGACTGGCGTGGGCAAAACCTTCTCGTACCTGGTCCCGGCCCTGCTTAGCGGACTGACGGTGCTGGTGTCTACGGCCACCAAAACCCTGCAAGACCAGTTGTACGGCCGTGACCTGCCGGGTCTGATCAAGGCATTTGGGTTGCCAGTACGGCTGGCGCTGCTCAAGGGGCGTGGCAGCTACCTGTGCCT
>CAZANT010000010.1:0-20489 GCA_964486575.1 uncultured Burkholderiaceae bacterium
CGCTGTTTGTGGTGGACGCGATGCAGGGCCAGGACGCGATCAACACCGCCAAGGCGTTCAAAGAGGCATTGCCACTGACTGGCATCATCCTGACCAAGACCGACGGCGACTCGCGTGGGGGTGCCGCCTTGAGCGTGCGGCAGGTCACTGGTGCGCCGATCAAGTTCGCCGGTGTCAGCGAAAAGCTGGACGGGCTGGAGGTCTTCGACGCCGAGCGCCACGCGGGGCGGGTGCTGGGCATGGGCGACATCTTGGCATTGGTGGAGCAGGTTACCGCCGGTGTGGACGTGGCGGCGGCGCAAAAACTGGCGGCCAAGGTCAAGAGTGGCGAGGGTTTCGATCTGAACGATTTCCTCGACCAGATCCAGCAAATGAAGCAGATGGGCGGCCTGTCCAGCCTGATGGACAAATTGCCCGCGCAGATGGCGGCCAAAGCTGGGCAGGTGGACATGGACCGCGCCGAGAAAGACATTCGCCGCAAGGCCGGCATCATCCAGAGCATGACGCCCTTGGAGCGGCGCAAGCCCGATCTGATCAAGGCGACCCGCAAACGCCGCATCGCTGCCGGCGCCGGTGTGCACGTTCAGGAGGTCAACCGCCTACTGAAGGAATTTGACCAGATGCAGGGCATGATGAAAAAGATGAAGGGTGGCGGCCTGATGAAAATGATGAAGCGCATGGGCGGCATGAAAGGCGGCATGCCCGGCATGCCCTTTTAAGCCCCTGTAACACCCCCCAAGGACAAATTCTAAGCCTTTGAGGCCTCAAGCCCTGGTGAAAACAAGCGATTTAGCTATCTAATCAATAGCGAACGCAGCGCTTTCTCGGGTCAGTATCTCGCCGCGCAGCACCCGCTGTGGCGCATCGGTGATGCGCACGTCCACCATCTGTCCCACCAGCCGTTGTGGGCCGGTCAACACCACCGCGCGGTTGCACTCGGTGCGGCCAAACAGCTGCGTCGGGTCCTTTCGGGCTGGGCTTTCCACCAGCACCTTTTGTACGGTGCCCAGCCGGCTGGCGCTGATGCGGGCCACGTTTTCGTCCAGCGTGGCCTGCAGTTGCTGAAGCCGCGCGAGCTTGACCGCGTGTGGCGTGTCGTCGGCCAGGTTGGCTGCCGGTGTGCCGGGGCGTGGGCTGAAGATGAAGCTGAACGAGCTGTCGTAGCCCACGTCGGTCACCAGCTTCATCAGCTTGGCAAAGTCCTCGTCGGTCTCGCCAGGGAAACCGACGATGAAGTCGCTGGAAAGTGACAGGTCGGGCCGGATCGCGCGCAGCTTGCGCACAGTGGACTTGTATTCCATCGCGGTGTAGCCACGCTTCATTGCCATCAGAATGCGGTCGCTGCCGTGCTGCACCGGCAGGTGCAGGTGGCTCACCAGTTGCGGCACCTTGGCGTAGACGTCGATCAGGCGCTGGGTGAACTCGTTGGGGTGGCTGGTGGTGTAGCGGATGCGCTCGATGCCCGGAATTTCCGCCACGTATTCGATCAGCGTGGCGAAGTCGGCGATGTCTGCAGTGTCGCCCATCTTGCCGCGGTAGGCGTTGACGTTTTGACCCAGCAGAGTCACTTCTTTCACGCCCTGGTCGGCCAGGCCCGCTACTTCCACCAGCACGTCTTCAAACGGTCGGCTCACCTCTTCACCGCGGGTGTAAGGCACCACGCAGTAGCTGCAGTATTTGGAGCAGCCTTCCATGATGGATACAAAGGCTGTCGCGCCCTCCACCCGGGCGGGCGGCAGGTGGTCAAACTTCTCGATTTCAGGGAAGGAGATATCCACCTGCGGCCGCTGTTCCGCTGAGCGCGCTGCCAGCATGGCTGGCAATCGGTGCAGCGTTTGCGGGCCGAACACCACGTCCACATACGGGGCGCGGGCGATGATGGCGTCGCCTTCTTGGCTGGCCACACAGCCGCCCACGCCGATTTGCACGCCTTTTTGCTTGAGGTGCTTGATGCGGCCGAGGTCAGAGAACACCTTCTCTTGCGCTTTCTCGCGTACAGAGCAGGTGTTGAACAGGATCAGGTCGGCCTCGTCCACATTCTGCGTGGACTCGTAGCCTTCGGCCGCGTGCAACACGTCCACCATCTTGTCCGAGTCGTACTCGTTCATCTGGCAGCCAAAGGTTTTGATGAAGACTTTTTTGGTCATTGTTTTGCTCCGCAGACGGGGCCGTCGGTGCCCCCTACATTCAGACCCAGAAAACGCCGTTGTCCCGGCCGCGGCTCCCGCGCTTCCTGTTCGGTCAGCAGCCACACTTGATGCACCAGGCCCTGCATGTCGCAAACATAGTTCACCCGCCATTTCTGACCACTCAGGCTGGCCGACAACACCAGGGCATTGTTGGTGTTGTTGTGGATGCGTGCACCCGGCGACAGCCGCGCCGCCTGGCCGTTGATTTGCACCTCGGGCGGGGTAGTCACCACCAGATCCCCGCGCAACACATTGGGCGGAAACTGGCGTGGCGTTTGGGCCTGCGCGGCGCCAGCGGCCCACAGGGCGAGGGCAGACATTGCCAGCACCTGCCAGCGTGCGGTGTAGATCGGGGTTCCTGTGCAGCGGTTCATGGCGTTTTCCAGAGGCTGTTGGGATGAAAAAAGCACTGTGCTCAGACAGTGCTTGGGGCGCCAGGCCGAACGGGGTCGGTCGATCACTTGAATCCGCCTGATTGTATCGAACGGTGCTCGGTGCCCAGGGCGCCTCCATCCACGCATCAGTTGGCGTCGTCTGCAGTGTGCTTGTCCTTCCAGCCCGCGGCGCCCAACAAGATGATGTGGAGTTGCTGCACAAAACTGTCGGTCATCTCGGCGGCCAGCACAGGCTGGTCGGAAGGCAGATCGAGGATTTCTGGCGCGGCGGCCAGCATGCTCGTGGCGATCAGCCCGCACACCAGTTGCAGGCTGGCGGTGGACAGGTCGGGAAACAGCCCAAGGCGGCGGATGTCCTGCGCCATCTCGTTGGTGAAATGGCTCACATGACTGCGAATCGCCATGCGCAGGGTGCGGCTGCCGCCAGCTCGCTCGCTGGAGATGAACAGGAACAGCAGTCGGTTATTCAACACGTACTGGTGGTAGACCTGCACCGACTGCCGCACCACATCGCTCTGGCGTGCTTCGGGCTGGCGTGCCTCGCGCAACAGGCGGCGCAGGGTGATGCCGACCTCTTCCACCAGCGCCAGCCCCAGTTCGTCCGTGGTGCGAAAGTGGCGGTAGAAGGCGTTGGGCACCACACCCGCCGTGCGGGCGATTTCCCGAATGCCCAGGCTTGTGAAGCTCCGGCCCTCGCCGATCAGCGTCAGCGCCGCTTGTAGCAGGCTACTTCGCGTCAGGTCCTTGCGCTCAGTCCGCGTGAGGTCTTCCTGGCGTTTGCGGCGAGAGACAGTGCTGGTAGCGGACATGGCGGGAAGCGTGGCTGCGTTCTTTGTGTACGGCTGTGTATGGTGAGCGAATCGGGACACCCGCGCTCTGCCAGGGTCAAATTAGAAGCTGGCTTCTAAAACATTGCCCACAGCGTTGAGTTACAGTGTACAACTGTACACAATCTGCAGCTGCGTTTAATTGAGGTTTCCCGATGACCGATTCCTACCTTGGCTTTGCCAACTCCAGCTTGGGCTCGCGCCTTGTGGCGGCGCTGGGCCTGCCCCAACCCCTGCCGCTGGAACGCTACAAAGCTGGTCAGCCAGTGGTTCGTGGCAGCGTGTTGATGGGTGCGGGTGGCACGCCCGAACTGCTTGGTGCACTGGCCCGCTGCTTCAAGGCCATGGGTGTCCAAACGGTGGCCCATCACAGCGTGCCCCAGTGGACCCAGGCGGCCAGCCAAGCCGGGTTGATGTCTGGGCGTTGGGGCTTGACCGACAAACCCGGCGAGAAGGTCAAAGCGCTGGTGTTTGATGCCACCGGCCTGCAGTCCAGTGAAGACACCGATGCGTTGTATCGGTTCTTTCACGACGCTGCCCGCTCGGTGCTGCCCTGTGGCCGAGTGGTGGTGTTGGGCCGGCCGCCTGAGTTCTGTGCCTCGCCCCGCCAGGCCACCGTTCAGCGGTCGCTGGAAGGCCTGACGCGCGCCCTGGCCAAGGAACTCAAGCGTGCCATTACCGTGCAGCTGGTCTACGTGGCCGAAGGCGCTGAAGACCAGATGGAGAGCACCTTGCGCTTCTTGCTGTCGCCACGCTGTGCCTATGTGTCGGGACAGGTTGTCCGCATCGGCGCCCCCGCCACAGCGGATCAGGTGACCGTCGATTGGGCGCTGCCCCTGGCGGGAAAGAAAGTACTGGTCACCGGCGCGTCCCGCGGCATTGGTGCTGCCATTGCCGAAGTGATGGCCCGGGACGGCGCCCAGGTGATTTGCCTGGACGTTCCCCAGGCCCAGGTCGGACTGGATGAGATTGCGGCACGGCTGAGCGCCAAGGCGTTGGCACTTGACATTGGTGGCAACGACGCCCCGCAGGCCCTGGTGGCCGCTGCCCTGGCCGACGGTGGCTGGGACGTGGTGGTGCACAACGCCGGCATCACCCGTGACAAGACCATTGCCAACATGAAGGAACACCTCTGGCATTCGGTGGTGAACATCAACTTATCCACCCAGGAGCGCATCAACGAAGCGCTGGTGGCTTCAGGCGCGCTTCGGGCAGGGGGTCGCATTGTGTGCGTATCGTCCATTTCCGGCATCGCCGGCAACCTGGGGCAGACCAACTACGCCTTGTCCAAGGCCGGTGTCATCGGCATGGTCCAGAGCCATGCGCCGGTGCTGGCTGGCAAGGGCATCACCATCAATGCGGTCGCGCCGGGCTTCATTGAGACACAAATGACCGCCGCCGTACCACTGGCCATCCGCGAGGCGGGCCGCCGCATGAATTCCATGGGCCAGGGCGGCCAGCCCGTCGACGTGGCCGAGGCCATCGCTTGGTTGGCCAGTCCCGCATCCGGTGGACTGACTGGTAACGTGGTGCGGGTTTGTGGCCAAAGTCTGATCGGTGCCTGAGCATGAAAACGCTGGAAATCACCCGCGCGCCGGGGCTGGCTGCGACTTTCGTCCGTGCGCTGCGCAGCAGTTCCAAACGGCCTGGCGCGTTAGCGGCACTGCCCCCGGTGACACTGGTGATGCCCCGCGCGGTGGTGGACGGCGCGCACGTCGCCCGCTACGGCGCAATCTGTGGCTTCAAGCCCGCCGACGGCGTGCCGCTGATTTACCCTCAGATGCTGACCTTTCCGCTGGTCACCCATTACATCAGTTCGACCGACTGCCCCTGGCCCGCTTTGGGCACAGTGCACCTGGCCAACGCCATCACGCAGCACCAGCCTTTGCGCGCCGGCGATACGGTACGGGTGGAATTGCAGACGGGCGATTTGTTCGCTCATGAGAAGGGCCAGGTGTTTGACCTGCACCTGCGAATCTTGCGTGGCGATGACCTGCTGTGGAGCGCCACCCAGACCTTGCTGCGCGTCGGGGTGAAACCAGCCGCCGGTCAGCCATACGCGGGCCAAGTCTTGGTCGATGCGCCGCTGTCGTGCCAGACCGAATTCTTCGCGCCAGCCAATCTGGGTCGCCGCTACGGTGCGGTGTCGGGCGACCGCAACCCCATCCACCTGTCCGCGTTAAGCGCCAAGCTGTTTGGCTTCAAGCGCGCCATTGCCCACGGCATGTGGACCCAGGCCCGTGCTGCCGCCTGCCTGATGCCCGACCACCCGCTCTCAAAAGCGTCGCTCAACGTGGAGTTCAAAACGCCGCTGTTTCTGCCGGCCAAGGCCACGCTGTGGACCTGCCGTTCGGGCCATGGCGCCCAGTTCGAGGTGCGCGACGGCAGGGGTCAAAAGCCTCATGTGCGCGGCAAGCTTGCGTACTGACCAGCGTCCTCCCTTCCCCCGCTCTATATTTTCAGGAGTCAATCCATGACCACCGTTCGCCGCGTCGCCATTCTGGGCGGCAACCGCATTCCCTTCGCCCGTTCCAACACGGTCTATTCGCATGTGTCTAACCAAGACATGCTTACCGCCACCCTCCAAGGCTTGGTGGACCGTTTCAACCTGCACGGCGAGCGCCTGGGCGACGTGGCCGCCGGCGCGGTCATGAAGCACTCGCGAGACTTCAACCTCGTGCGTGAAAGCGTGTTGTCCACCACCCTGGCACGGGAAACCCCGGCGTTCGACCTGCAGCAGGCCTGCGGCACCGGGCTGGAAGCGGCCATGCTGGTGGCCAACAAGATCGCCTTGGGGCACATCGAATCTGGCATTGCCGGCGGCGTGGACACCACCTCCGATGCGCCGATCGCGTTGAACGAGAAGATGCGCAAGATCCTGCTCGACCTGTCGCGTGCAAAGACCACTGGGCAGCGGCTGGCCACCGCACTGCGTTTGCGCCCCGGGATGTTGGTCAAGCCCTCGCTGCCGCGCAACGGCGAGCCGCGTACCGGACTCTCCATGGGTGAACACGCGGAGCTAATGGCCCGCACCTGGGGCGTATCGCGCGAAGCCCAGGACGAATTGGCCTTGAAGAGCCATCAGAACCTGGCAAAAGCCTACGAGCAAGGATTCTTTAACGACCTGATGACCACCTTTAAGGGCGTCACGCGCGACAACAACCTACGCGCCGACCTCACCATCGACAAGCTGCGCTCCCTCAAGCCGGTGTTCGACAAAAAGGTCGCGCCAGGTCAAGGAACGCTCACTGCCGGCAACTCCACCCCGTTGACCGACGGTGCTTCTGCCGTGCTGCTGGCCAGCGAGGAGTGGGCCGCAGCGCGTAACCTCCCGGTCCAGGCCTACCTCACCTTCAGCGAGGTGGCGGCGGTGGACTTCTTTGAAAAAAAAGAGGGCTTGCTGATGGCACCCGCCTACGCGGTGCCACGCATGCTGACCCGTGCTGGCCTGACTCTGCAGGACTTTGACTACTACGAAATTCACGAGGCTTTTGCCGCCCAGGTGCTATGCACCCTGGACGCTTGGAAAGACCCGGTTTTCTGCCGCGACAAATTGGGTCTCGATAAGCCCTTGGGCGAGATCGATTTGTCCAAACTCAACGTCAACGGCAGCTCGCTGGCCGCTGGCCACCCATTCGCCGCCACCGGCGGTCGCATCGTGGCGACATTGGCCAAGATGCTGGCGCAGAAGGGGTCGGGCCGCGGCCTGATTTCCATCTGCGCTGCCGGCGGTCAAGGCGTCGTCGCCATCATTGAAAGGTAATCCCCGTGCTGCAATACAAAGCCCCCTTGCGCGACATGCGCTTCCTTCTCAACGAAGTTCTGGACTACCCTGCCCACTATGCTGGTCTCTCCAATGGCGCGGAGGCCACGCCCGAGATGGTGGATGCGATCCTGGAAGGCGCGGCCACGCTGTGTGAAGAAGTGCTCTCGCCCCTGAACGCCACGGGTGATCAAGAGGGTTGCCATCTGAAAGACGGCATCGTCACCACCCCCAAGGGCTTCAAAGAAGCCTACGCTGAATTCGTCGCTGGTGGCTGGCAAGGTTTGTCATTTCCGGTCGAGTACGGCGGCCAAGGCCTGCCGATGTCGCTCAACCTCTTCAAGTCGGAGATGATGGGTGCGGCTAACTGGGCATTCACCATGTACCCAGGTCTGAGCATCGGCTGCATCAACACCATCTTGCAGTTCGGCACCGAAGAGATCAAAAACCGTTACCTGCCGCGCTTGGTCTCCGGCGAGTGGACTGGCACCATGTGCCTGACCGAACCCCAATGCGGCACCGACCTGGCCCAGGTCAAGACCAAGGCCGAGCCTCAGCCCGACGGCAGCTACGCCGTCACTGGCACCAAAATTTTCATCTCGTCCGGTGACCACGACCTGGCTGAGAACATTGTCCACATCGTGTTGGCTCGGCTGCCCGGCGCCCCGTCAGGTACGCGCGGCATTTCGCTATTCGTCATTCCCCGCAACCTCGTGGGCGCCGACGGTACCCTGGGTGAACGGAACCGGGTGAACTGCGGCTCTCTCGAGCACAAGATGGGCATCGCGGCCAACGCTACGGCGGTGTTGAACTTTGACGGTGCAACCGCTTACATGATCTCCGAGCCCAACAAGGGCCTGGAGGCGATGTTCACCTTCATGAACACCGCCCGGGTGGGCACCGCCATCCAGGGCGTCGCTCATGCGGAGTTGTCGTTCCAGGGCGCATTGCCCTACGCCAAAGAACGCCGCTCCATGCGTGCGCTGTCGGGCAAAAAGGAGCCGCAACACAGTGCCGACGCGCTGATCTGGCATCCCGATGTGCGTCGCATGCTGTTGACCCAAAAAGCCATTGCCGAAGGCGGTCGGGCGATGGTCTACAGCGCGGCCAAGATTGCCGACAAGATGTTCAACGCGGTCGCTGAAGGCAAGCCAGAAGCCTACGAACACCACGACAACGAACTGGGGTTCTACACGCCCATCCTGAAAGGCTTTTTGACCGAAATGGGCCTGGAGGCGGCGAACCTCGGCATGCAGGTGTTTGGCGGCCACGGTTACATCCAGGAGCACGGCATGGAGCAGATCGTGCGCGACGCCCGCATCGCCACCATCTACGAAGGCACCACTGGCATCCAGGCGCTCGACCTGCTGGGGCGCAAGGTGCTGCTCAACACCAAAGGCAAATGTGTACGTGAATTCACCGGCACCATGCTGGGCCTGGCCAAGGGCCACGTGTTCGCGTCGGGCCCGATCGGCAAAATGGCGCGCGCTTTGGTGCGCCGGGCCGTTCAGTGGAACCTGATGACCACACGCATCATGTTGCGCTCGGCACGCGATCGGGAGCAAGTGGGTTCTTCCAGCGTCGATTACCTGATGTATTCGGGCTTCGTGATGATGGCCCATACGTGGTTGCTGCAAGCCGTGAAAGCGTCTGATCTGTTGCGCAGTGGCCAGGGCAAGGAAACCGCCGAGTTCTACCTGGCCAAGATTCAGACGGCGGAGTTTTACTTTGAGCGGTTGCTGCCCAGGGCCGACGCCCACCGCAAGGGCGCATTGGCCCCCACCAGCGCGGTGATGCAGTTGAAGGCAGACCACTTCCAGATGGTGTGAGCTGGCCCTTGCCCACCGGCGTATGCTGCACCCAACGTCGATGACCCCCATGGCTACTTCCGCTTACCCCCACCTGTTGCGTCCGCTGGACCTGGGCTTCACCCAGCTAAAGAACCGGGTGCTGATGGGTAGCATGCACACCGGTCTGGAAGATGGCCGCAAGCACTTCCCGCGCATGGCCGAGTTCTATGCAGAGCGGGCACGAGGTGGGGTGGGCCTGATGGTCACTGGTGGTTTTGCGCCCAACATCGAAGGCTGGGCCAAGCCGTTCGCTGGCACGCTGGCCACGTCCGGCGCCGCCCAACGGCACCGGACGGTCACCCGTGCGGTGCACGCCGAGGGTGGCAAGATCGCGCTGCAGATATTGCACACGGGCCGCTACGGTTACCACCCGCTGTGTGTGGCCCCCAGTCGGATTCAAAGCCCAATATCGCCTTTCACGCCCCGTGAGCTGTCGGTCCGCGGTATCGAGCGGCAGATTCGTGCCTTCGTACGCTGCGCCAAACTTGCCCGCGATGCCGGCTATGACGGCGTTGAGGTCATGGGCAGCGAGGGCTACCTGATCAACCAGTTTTTGGTCAGCCACACCAACCATCGTCATGACGACTGGGGCGGGACGTACACCAACCGAATGCGCTTGGCGGTAGAGATCGTGCGGCGCATCCGCGAGGCTGTGGGCCCCGACTTCATCCTCATCTACCGCATCAGCCTGATCGACCTGATCCCGGATGGCAGCACATGGGAGGAGGTGTTGGAACTGGCCCGCGCCGTCAGCGCGGCCGGCGCCACCATCTTGAACACCGGCATCGGCTGGCACGAGGCGCGTATTCCCACCATCGCCACCAGCGTGCCCCGTGGCGCTTTCACCTGGGTCACCCGCAAACTGCGCGACGCCTTGCGCAGTGAAGGCAACCTGATCCCGGTGGTCACCAGTAACCGCATCAACATGCCCGGCGTGGCCGAAGGTATCCTGGCGCACGGCGATGCCGACATGGTTAGCTTGGCGAGGCCGTTCTTGGCCGATCCCGAATTTGTGCTCAAAGCCGCCACGGGCCGCAGCCAAGAAATCAACACCTGCATTGCGTGTAACCAGGCATGTCTGGACCATGCCTTCAAAAACAAAATAGCGAGCTGCCTGGTTAATCCGCGCGCCTGCCATGAGACCGAACTGGTGATTTCACCTGCCGCTCAGAAAAAGCGTTACGCCGTCGTTGGCGCGGGCCCAGCGGGTCTGGCGGCCGCCACCACACTCGCGCAGCGCGGCCACGAGGTTCACGTGTTCGATGCGGCAGACCGGATCGGTGGCCAGTTCAATATGGCGAAAACGATTCCGGGCAAGGAAGAGTTCCACGAGACCCTGAGGTACTTTGACCAGCTCATTGATAAAACCAGGGTGCAACTGCACCTGGGTCATCGAGTGACTGCACCCGAGTTGGTCGCACAAGCTTTCGATGCGGTGGTGCTGGCCACAGGCATCATTCCGCGTGACCCTAAAATCCCTGGGCAGGACCACCCCGCTGTGATGACCTACATCGATGTGCTGTTGCACCAAAAGCCGGTGGGGCAGCGCGTAGGCATCTTGGGCGCGGGCGGCATCGGGTTTGACGTGGCGGAATACCTGTCGCACGGCACCGACCAAGGGCACCCATCCACCACGTTGGACACGACGGCCTGGCTGCGAGAATGGGGCGTGGGCGATCCGCAGGCCCACCGCGGCGGTTTGGTAACACCCCAGCCGGGAGCGCCAGCCCGTGAAGTCACGCTGCTGCAACGCAAACCGGGAAAGACGGGCCAGTCGCTGGGTAAGACCACCGGCTGGATCCACCGGGCCGCGCTGAAGTCTAAAAATGTGCAGATGGTCACCGGTGTCAACTACGAGCGCATTGGCCCGCTGCCCTCCGGCCAGGGCGTGGGGCTGGTGGTGAGTTATGGCGCAGACCGCCGAGACGCCCAGGTGCTGGAATTCGACACCCTGGTGCTGTGCACCGGACAAGAACCCTTGCGGGATTTACAGGCACCGCTTCAGCAAGCGGCCGTCGCGGTCTACTTGATCGGCGGCGCCTTTGAAGCGGGGGAGTTGGACGCCAAGCGAGCCATTGACATGGGCACCCGGCTGGCCGCAACGCTTTGAATGAAAAAGCCACCGCGAGGGTGGCTTTCCAGTCCGTCTGCCGAGAGCAGATAAACACTGTTTGGTGGCGCTTCACGGATTCGAACCGCGGACCTGTGGATTATGATTCCATCGCTCTAACCGACTGAGCTAAAGCGCCGTTCGATCAACGACAGGATATTCTCCTAGCCGTCGACAGCCCAAAATTATAGCCCAGCCGAGTCGGCGTCGCTGAAGGCACGGCCCCCCACTGGGACGGATGTCGGCCACTGCGCCATTTCCTCGCGCACCAACCGCACGATCAAGCGGTCCAGCGTGTCCACCGAATAGTTTTTCACGTCGTGCACGGTCTCGCGGCCGGACCCATTGGCGGGCTGGGTGGGGTTGGCGTAGGTGAGGAACACGAAGCGGCCCCCGGTGTACTGCGCGATCTGGCGCTGGATGTACTCGCCCTGTTTGTCCAGTCCACTGGCGCCAACGCCGAAAACCTTGATGCCTTTACCCAGCGCGGCCAGCATGTCGTCGTCGTACTGCGGGCCGCCGTAGTCGAGGTGGGGTGGCGCGTCCGCCAGCAAAAACACCAGCCGTGTGGTGCCGTTGCCGCGCCAACTGAGGTTGTGAACGGTGTCGTTCAGGGCCTCATTCATGGCTTCGGGGTAGTCGCCGCCGCCGCTGGCTTGCAAGGCGTTGAGCGCCCCCTGAAAGGAAGGGAGGTCGTTGGTGAGGTCGTGGCGCCGCAGCAGGAACTGGTCGCCTTTGTCGCGGTAGGCCACCAGACCAAAACACAGGTCTGGGCGGCTTGGTAATTGGGCCACCTCGTTGGCAATGGTGCGCAAGCTGGCCTTGAGCTTGTCAATTTCGTCGCCCATGGAGCCGGTGGCGTCGATCAAAAACACCAAATCCAGCTGGGTGTGCTGGGAAACGGCACTGGCGCCCAGTCGCACTTCGAGCGCGCTCTTTTGGCCACGTTGCAGTATGGCGTGGGCCTGTCGCCCGCCTTGGCGGACGGTGACGTCGTAAACCGCCGACCGGAACGGGTCAAAGGTGTTCGGGTGCAGCCAGACCTTACCTGCCGCGTCGGTTCGGGCCCACATCGCATGGCCTTGGGTTGAATGGACAGCCACCTCGGCGTCGGGCACGGCGCGACCTTGGGCGTCGCGCACTTCCAGCAGGGTGCGTTCAGACACGTCACGAGGGCGGTGCGCCACTGCCGTGCGCTGGCGAAATGCCAGGTACTCGGCAAAGTTGGCGTTGTCGTCCACCATGCCGGCGGTCACTGTGACTGGAGACTTCTGCGGCCTTGGCGCCGGGCGGTGTGCACTGACCGGGCTGGGCGGCGCGGCGGCCAAGCGGCCGACTTCGGCGTCGGGCCTGCTGAAAAGATCGCTGTGAGAAGGCATTGCCGGTGCGGCGGGTGTTGCCTCGTCCGCTGAGGCCTTGGCACGGGAATCGCGCCGTAGCGGGTCGGGCATGGCACCAGACTGGTTGTGGGCGGCGCCGGGCACCTCGTGGGTCTGAATCGGGCGGGCGCAGTGGGGTGCCGAAGGTGCCTGGAAGCCCGGCTGCACCACGGGCGTTGGCGCAGGCACGTCGCTGGGTGCGGGCTGTGGCCATACCGCGCCGTGGACAGCGGTGCTGTAGCCGGTCAGCAGCAGCTGCAGGCACAAGACAGCGGCCGCAGCGCGCAGTGGTGTGGAGGATAAAGGGCTGGTCATGAAAGGCTCCAAGAGGTACTGAGGTGCTCACTGGTACGGGCAGCACGTCCCCACGGGGTGATTGACGAGGGGTTTTTTTAGCCGGGTCTAACCCCAGGCGATGCCGGTCGCCGTACAACGTGGTGTGAAAATCTGCCCATGCCCTCACCCTTCGACGCCATGCCCGACAACCAGCTGATGCTGGCCTACGCGGCTGGCGACGCCGCGGCCTTCAATGCGCTCTACGCGCGCCATGAGCGCGCGCTGTACCGATTTGTCAGCCGCCTGTTGGGCAGCGCCCTGCGGGCCCAGGCCGACGAGGTGTTTCAGGACACGTGGCTGCGCATCATCTCCGCGCGTAACGGTTTTTCGCCGCAGGGTGCCTCGTGGCGGACTTGGGCGTTCACCATCGCCCACAACGTGGCGATGGACCGGTTGCGCGTGAGTGGTCGCGAGACCAGCCTCGATTCGACAGACGACGGCAGCGACCCGCTGGACTGGCTCCAGCCTGCCATCGACATGGCCCACCCCTCGGCCGAAGATGTGGCGTTTTGGCGTGCTGCTGGCCAGCAGTTGCTGACGTGTCTGGATGCCCTGCCCGACCCCCAGCGTGCCGCGTTTTTGCTGCACCATGAAGACGGCACTGCGGTGGAAGACCTGGCGCATCGCCTCGGCCTGCCGTTTGAGACGGCCAAGAGCCGACTGCGCTACGCGCTGCAAAAATTGCGGGTCTGCATGGGCCGCTACCTGGTGGTGCTGGAAGTCCGGCCATGACGCACCTGCAAGACGCTCGCCTGCGAAAAGCCCTGGATTTTGCGCCAGATGGTACCCAAGCCCCAACAAAATCTGTCGGTGATGCTATTAAAAATGAAGCGTTTAGAGCGCTACAACAACCGCTTCTCCAGCCGACTGACGGCCGCTGGGCGCGCTTGAAGGCTTGGTGGTTGCCGCCTGGGCACATGCCATGGAACGCTGCGTTCGCCAGTCTGCTGCTGGCCAGTTTGGTCACCCTGGTGTGGCGCGGCGAAGACACGCCGGGTGCGGAACCGGAGGCCCTGCCCGGGCTGCCGGCGCCCGCGTCACCCGAGTCACCAAAGGCTCAGGTCCGTCCCCAAGCTGACTTGGCGCAGCCGACCCCGCGTGAGGCTTTGCACGATCGGCCCGTCGCGCCTGCGGTCAGGGCAAGGACGCCTTCACCTGCAGCGGCGCCTGTGGCCGATACGGTGCCCGTACCACCAACGCCACCCTCAGCGCTACCGTCAACCCCACCGCTACCCTCAACCTTGCCGCCGCTCGTTGCGGCACCTGGCGTGGTCGCCCCGCTGCCTGCCGAAGCGCCGGCCACGTCGACCCAACCCCCGGCCCTGCGAGCCGCGCCGGCGCGCAAGGCAGCGCAGGACTTCGTGCGGGCCGAGTCGGCCGCAGCGCGGGTTGGCGCCAATGCGGTTGCAGCGGCCGACGCCTGGACGCTGGTACGTGTGACGTCTGCGGGGTTGGTGCGTGAACTGCCGCGGCCGTCGTCGCCGGACTGGGTGGCGGTGGTGGACCGGTTGCTGGCGGTGGCGGTGACGCCCGCGCCGCTGGTGGGTGAGCCTGCACTGCAGTTGGACTTGTTGCAGGGCAACACCCTGCTGGGCCGGCTCACGCTGGCGGGGTCGTTGGTGCGTTGGGCGCCCGTTAGTGAAGCCGGCCGCAGCGGCCAGGTCGATGCGGCCTTGCTGCGCGAACTGCAGTCGCTTCTGCCGCGCGAGCCGGCCATCCCGTCCGGCAGCGCGCCTTAGGCAGTCGCGTCAGGCGTTCTTGAACTCGGGCTTGCGCTTGTTCAGGAAGGCGTCCATGCCTTCTTTTTGGTCGGCGGTGGAGAACATGGCATGGAACAGTCGGCGTTCGAACATCACGCCGTCGCTGAGACCGCCTTCAAAAGCGCGGTTCACCGTCTCCTTAATGGCGTAGACCGCCAAGCGCGGCTGGTCGGCGATCAAAATCGCAGCAGCCAGGGCCTCGTCCATCAGTTTGTCCAGTGGGACCACGCGGCTGACCAGTCCAGCGCGTTCGGCCTCGGTGGCGTCCATCATGCGGCCGGTCAGGCACAGGTCCATGGCCTTGCTTTTGCCCACCGCGCGGGGCAGCCGCTGGGTGCCACCCGCGCCGGGGATCACGCCGAGCTTGACTTCGGGCTGGCCAAACTTGGCGTTGTCGGCGGCGATGATGAAGTCGCACATCATGGTCAGCTCGCAGCCGCCGCCCAGCGCGAAGCCGCTCACAGCGGCAATCACTGGTTTGCGGATGGTGCGGATGGCTTCCCAGTTGCGGGTGACGAAGTCGCCGCCATAGGCGTCGGCAAACGTGATCTTGGCCATGGAGGGAATGTCGGCTCCGGCGGCAAAGGCTTTTTCGCTGCCAGTGATCACCATGCAGCCAATCGCGGGGTCGGCATCGAAAGCGCGCAAGGCCTCGCCCAACTCGTTCATCAACTGGTCATTCAGGGCGTTCAGTGCCTTAGGGCGGTTCAGCGTGATGACGCCGACTTTTTCGGCTTCGGTGCGTACGAGGATGGTCTCAAAGGTCATGGCAGGCACGGTTAAAAGTTGTGACCCCAGAACTATAGGTGAAGCGGCCGATAAGCTGGCGTGTTGGCCACTTGTTTGACCGATGGCGACAGCGCGGTTCCCCGACACTGGCTGCGGCATGCAGGAGGTGCAGGATGGACATCAAAGCCGTGTGGCGCAAAACCCCCAAGGGGCAGGACGCGATCGCCCGGCGTGCCGGTGGACTGTCGCCGCGGCTGCGCTCGGTATTGATCATGGTGGACGGCAAGCGCCCGACCGCTGACTTTGACCAACTTGCCGCCGGGCTGGGCAGCCCTGAGGCACTCCTGTCCCAACTTGCCAGTGGTGGCTTCATTGAGGCGGTGCTGCCGGGCTGGTCAGGCCCGCTGCCGCAGGCGCCGACATTCAGTGCACTGACCCGCAGCAACCCGGGGCCAGCCACCGAACCGCTGGGCCTGTCGTTGACCGACACCAAACGCTTTGCGGTGCGCCAGCTCACCGACCTGATGGGTCCGACCGCAGAACCACTGTGTCTGCGCATCGAGAGCGCCAAGACGGCGGGCGACTTGGTCGAGCACCTGCGTCGCGCCCGGGTGGTGCTGCGCGACGCACGGGGTGAGCTGGCTGCGCAGCGTTTTGAGAACGCCTTGGAAAGTCAAGGCGCACCGCCGCACTGAGCGGCCCAACGCTGCCAGTGCTGTCAACGCTGCTCGATGGTGTTGACCAACAAGTCCACGTGGTTCTCTTCGTTGAAGCTGATACGGATGCGGACCGGTAGGTACTGCAGGCTGGGGGCAAACCACATTTCCGCCACGATGCTTCCGCGTGGCGTCACTAGGGGCTCGGGCTTGAGATGCCAGGCGGTGACCTCGCCCAGCGAGGGCAGAAGCAGTTGCTCTGGTCCGACCACCCGGTAATCCCACGCGTCCACTCCACCGGGACGCGCCATGCTGAACCTCACCGATTCACCCGCCACCAACTTGCTCTGCCCCGTGGCAAACCGCTGCGTCAGTGCCACAAACTGGCTGGCGGTGTCTTGTACGCCAGCGGGCCGAGGCAACTGCTTGCCGCTGGACAGGGTGATCGTGTTCTCAGCCAGCCGCACCGCCCGCCGCCGGCTGCCCAACTGTTCCTCGTACTGGCGCGGCACCAGCCCCTCGGATGTGATCTCACCCTGGCTGGTCAGCGTCATCCGCACGATCAGCCCGATCGTCATGGCCACCTGGGCCTGGTAGGTGGCACCGTCGCGTTGCCAAGCCACTGCGGCATCGCCGCTGAGTTCGCCTCGGTAGTAACCGGTGAGCTTGTAGCTCAGGCGCGTGCCGGGAGGCCAGCGGTCGGCTTCCAGCGGCGTGTCGGTGCCGGCTTGTGGGGGTGGTGACGTGGCGTCCTCAGGCGGCGATGCCGCGGAGGGCGCTTCGGCCGCAACAGGTGCGGGCGGCTCCGGGGCGGAGGCCGAGGCTTCCGGCGGGTCTGGCGTTGCCGTTGGTTCGGATGCTGAGGCAACGACCGTCGCGGCAGGACGCGCGGGTCGCGCCCGCGCCACTGGCGGGGCCGGTGTCGGGACCACCGGCTCGGTCGGGCCGATCTGGCGCGTCAGCATGGGCGGTACCAGGGGTTTGAGGGTGGACGGTTGGGCCCAGAGCCGGTCCAGCGAAGCCAGCAGCAGCAGGTGCAACACCAGCACCCCGCCCCCCACCAGGGCGAGGGTGCGCACGCTGGGCCGGGCCGTCAGCGGGTTGCTGGCGCGGCGAGCCATGCGTCCAGCGCCGGGGAGTCCTGCACGGCGAGTCGCCAGGTGGTGCTGGCCGCAGGCAGGGCCAGCGGCAGACGCAGCAGCCGGCGGTCGCGTGCGACCAGGGCCGTGAGTTGGGTGGCGGTGCCGGCGTAAAGCAGCAGGTCGTCCAGTTTGTTGAGGCGCCAGCCGGCCGCTGTGTTGGTTTTCGAGCCCGCCGGTGCGGGCAGCTCCACGCCCAACCATTCGTCGCCTGCCGCCAACCCGGCCGCTTCAGCGGCGCCACCACGCAGCACCACCTTGACCAGCACGCCGCCATTGGTTTCCGTCACCCTGAGGCCCAGGCGCTGTGCCAGCTGGGCCGGGTCGTGGTGAATGGCCACGCCATGGGCCTGCAGCAGGTCTTGCAAGGGCAATTCGCCGGTGCCGTGCACCCAGGCGGCCAACTCGGGCGCGAAAGAACGGCCACCGAGTTCGGCCAACACCGCCGCGACATCGGCCTCGGACATGGGGCCCGCTGCGCAACGTCGCCACAGGGCACGCATCACATCGTCAAGATTGGTGCGACCTTCGCGGCGCAAAGTCAAGTCCAGGCACAGTGCCACCAGCGCGCCTTTGCCGTAGTAGCTGACCGTGGCATTTGCGGTGTTTTCGTCCTGACGGTAGTACTTGACCCAGGCGTCCAGGCTGGCGTCGGCCACCGACTGCACTTGCCGGCCGGGCGTTTGCAACAACTGGTTGATGCCCTTGTTGAGCAGCTTCAAGTAGCCCGCATTGTCGAGCAGGCCGGCCCGGCGCAGCAGCAGGTCGTCGTAGTAACTGGTGAAGCCTTCAAAAAACCACAACAGCCGGGTGTACTGCTCGGCGTCGTAGTGGTAGCGGGCGAATTCGGCCGGGCGCAGGCGCTTGACGTTCCAGGTGTGGAAGTACTCGTGGCTGATGAGGCCCAGCAACGTGGTGTAGCCCTCAGGTGGTTTGGCGTCGCCCAGGCGGGGCAGGTCGCGCCGGCCACAAATCAGGGCGGTGGAGTTGCGGTGTTCGAGGCCGCCGTAGTTGTCGTCCACCACGTTGAGCATGAACACGTAGCTTTTGTGCGGCGGCTTGCCAGTGCCGTGCCAGAAGCGAATTTCCGCCTCGCAAATTTTTTGGGTGTCTTCCAGCAGGCGGGTGCTGTCGAAGGACGCGGGTGCGCCGGCCACCACCAGCCGGTGCGATACACCGGCCGCCTTGAACTGGCCTTGCCAGAAGTCGCCCAGCTCAAACGGGCAGTCCACCAGCTCGTCATAGCCGCTGGCGGTGTAGGTGCCAAACCCATTGGCATTGACCGTGTGTGCCTTCAGGCCAGTGGCGACGCGCCAGCGGGCAACGGCTTTGTGGCTGACCAGTTCCAGTGTGTGGGACGCATCTTCCTGACCGTGTACCCGCAGGCATAAGCTGGTGCCGTTGAAAAAACCACGGGTCGCGTCCAGCCAGGCGGCGCGGACCGAGTTATCGAAGGCATAGACCTGGCAGGTGAGGACCAGCGGGCGGGCGGGGTTGGCCTCGGCTAGCCAAGTGTTTTTGTCGAGCTGCTGCAGCGGTACGGCGGTTTTGCCCTGTCGGGCCTCCAGCTGCTGCAGGTGGCGTGAGAACTCACGCACCAAGTAACTTCCAGGGATCCACACCGGCAACGACAGCGTCTGTTGGGGCGCTGGCCGCGCAATCGTCAGCGTGACCTGGAACAGGTGCGCCTGCAGGCTGGCGAATTCGACACGGTAATGGATGGCAGGTTTGGCAGCGGTGATGGCGTTTTTGGCGGGCATAGGTGGCTCAGGCAGCGGCGGCACCTGCAAGGCAGCTCAGTGTGGCCACGAGCGTCAGGTGCAGTCGCAGGGGGAGCCAGTAGCGCAGGCCCAGCTTGGGCCAGGTGGCGTGGTCCACCGCGTAACAGGCCACCAGCAGCGCGCTGAGCATCAGAAGTCCGGCAGCCGGTGGCAGCAGCAACGCGATCCAGGCCAGCAGCGAGGGGGTAACGCCCCACAACGCATGGAACAGCGGTGTTTTGTCTCCCTGCACAAAGGCCACCCCCCAATGGAGGCCACCAAGGAACGAGGCAATCAGGGCAGCGTAGGCGGTGAGTGCCAGTGCGACCAGGGAATGCAGCCCTGGTTTGACCAGCCAGAGCAGAACCGCCAGCCCCACGAACGGCAGCAAGCCGGCGTAACCGAGGCGTTTGAGCAGGGTGGGCATCGCGGAGGGCAGGGACTCGGACAGCATGGCGGTATTGTGGCCCAGCCCCTGGGGGCTCAGGCCTTCAACAGGCGGGAGAAATCGGGTTGTTCGCGCTGTGCGCCGTCATAGAAACGGCTGAAGGAGCCGCAGGGCAGGTGGGGCTCGGCGAACAGTCGGGGGGCTGGCCGGAGGTCGGCAACCAAGGTGGGCAAGGTTTCGCGGTAGCCGGGGAACTGCGTGGCTTGGGCGAACACCGCAGCACCTTGCAGCGCGTCTGCCAACGCGTTGGCGTCACCCACGAACACCGTGTCGCAGACCGATGCCATGCGCTCGAGTACAAACTGCCAGCGTCGCTCGCTCCAGGGCCAGTCCACATGGGCGGGCAGATGGACGACGCCCAGACGCACGCCGGCTTGGCGGCGCTCAAACAGCGCCCAGGGGTGGACGAGTTCCACCGTTTGACCGGCGAGTGGCTCGCCGGCAAACGCTTTGGCGCCAACACAGGTGGCCAGCAGGGCTGCTGGCGGTGTGGCGGTGCACAGCGGCTCTGCTGTCCCGGCGTGCTGCCCTGGCTCGGCGCCATGGTCCCCGCGGAAGCGGGCCAGCGCGTCGATTTCTTCGTAGGTTTTGTCAATGACCGTTTTGGGCGAGGCCCACGACTTCCACGCCGACTGGGGGGCGTAGCGCACCACATTGGTGGCATTGAAGTAGTAAGGCTTGCTGGAGAACTGGCCCGCCACCCATTGCCAGCTCAGGTGGTTGCTGGGCAGGTCGCCGTCGAGCAGGTGGCCGTAGAGCCAGTCGGCCCCGGCGCGCCAGTGCACCTTGCGGATGTGCACCAGGTAGCTGGCCAGCCACATGCGGGCGTGGTTGTGCAGGTAGCCGGTGGCATAGAGCACACGCACCGCGCTGTCGATGGCGGGCACGCCGGAACGGCCTTCGCGCACATCGGCGGGCACGGTGTCGCTGTAGCGGCCAGACCAAAGCGTCACCGGTTTCATGGCTTGCAGGATCGCGTCGCCGCCGTGGCCGGCATGGCGCCAGACGTGGTGGAAAAACGCGCGCCAGCCGAACTCAAACACCAGCTTGTCCTCGTAGCCCAGGCGGTGGTGGCGCGACAGGCGGATGGCGGCCTGGGGCAGGCTGACCAGCCCATGGGTGAAGTAGGGTGAGAGGCCGGAGACGGC
>CAZANT010000011.1:0-7506 GCA_964486575.1 uncultured Burkholderiaceae bacterium
CGTGCTCAAGGCGCGCGACACCTACGAGATCATGCGCGCCGAAGACGTGGGCTGGAGCGCCAACAAGATCGTGCTTGGCAAGCTCAGCGGCCGCAACGCGTTCAAGCAACGCTTGCAGGATCTGGGCATCCAATTGCAAAGCGAAGGCGAAGCCAACACGGCCTTCGCCAAGTTCAAGGAACTGGCCGACCGCAAGAGCGAAATTTTTGACGAAGACATCCTTGCGCTGGTGAGCGACGAGAGCGTTACCCATGAAAAAGAGCAGTACGCCTTTGTGTCGTTGTCCCAGCACAGCGAAACCGGCGAGCGGCCGCAGGCCACGGTGGTGTTTACTGCCAATGGCGAAGAAGTCAAAAGTGCATCCGAGGGCAATGGCCCGGTGGACGCGTCTCTGAAAGCCATTGAGGCACACGTCAAAAGCGGCGCCGAAATGGTTCTGTATTCGGTGAACGCCATCAGCGGTTCCACCGAAAGCCAGGGCGAAGTGACCGTGCGATTGCAAAACAGTGGCCGGGTAGTGAATGGCGTCGGTGCCGACCCGGACATCATCGTGGCGTCGGCCAAAGCCTACCTGAGCGCGCTGAACAAGCTGCACAGCACCGCCGACCGGGTCGCTGCCCAAGGCTGAGCCAGTAGCTGTCTTTACCTGATTTTTTCTTCTTTAGCTATGTCGCGCAAGTCTTTGATCTTGCGCGACATTTTCCATATGGATACACTCTGTCACAGCCGAGCCCGGCGATTGCGGAGAACCACTGATGCACCGTGCCTTGACCCGATTGACCAGCCTTTTCGCGGTCGCCTGCCTGTTCACGGCAACAACTGTTGTGCCCGCAAGCGCCAATGAGCCGACACGCACTGTTGCTAAAAAATCACAAGCCAGCAAATCCAGCCGGCCGGTTGCCCGCAAGCCAGTAAAGGCCCGAGTCGCCAGCGCCAAACCGAGCAACCTGCCCCGCGTTCAGGCCACCAAGCGCCAGTCCGTGCGGGTCCGTGCGGTCGTGCCGCCCAAGCCATCGTTCGGTCAGCTCGCTGGTTTGCATCAAACGTCCGACGCGTTGGACCTGCGGTCGAGTTCGGTGCTGATCCTTGACCAGGATACGCAAGAAGTGTTGTTCAGCAAGAACGATTCGGCGGTGCTGCCGATTGCCTCCCTCACGAAGCTGATGACCGGTTTGATCATCAGCGAAGGCCAGTTGCCCATGGACGAGATGATTACCATCACCCAAGACGACGTGGACACCGAGAAAGGCAGCCGCTCACGATTGCGCGTTGGCACCAGCCTTAGCCGTGGCGAGTTGCTGCATTTGGCATTGATGAGCAGTGAAAACCGTGCTGCCCACGCGTTGGGTCGTACCTACCCCGGTGGCTTGGCTACCTTTGTCAAGCTCATGAATGCCAAAGCGGCCGCGCTGAACATGAAGGACACGCGGTACGTTGAACCTACCGGTCTGTCCAGCAGCAACCAGTCCAGCGCCCAGGACTTGGCCATTTTGGTCAGTGTGTCGTCCAAAGACCGGCTGTTGAGCGAATTGTCCACCTCGCCCGGTTACCAGGTCGCGGTGGGCCGCCGCACCCTGCAGTTCAACAACACCAACCGCTTGGTGAGCAGCCCGCAGTGGGAGATCGGCCTCCAAAAGACCGGTTACATCTCGGAAGCAGGGCAGTGTCTGGTGATGCAGACCAAGGTCGCCGGTCGCAAATTGATCATGGTGTTTCTGGACTCTATCGGGAAGTACAGCCGCCTGGGAGACGCCGAGCGGGTTCGCCGCTGGGTTGAGGCCAACCCGGTCCCGTTTGTCCCGGCCACGAACCCGGCCATCAAACGCGTTGCGGGTTGAAGCGCGGTACTGATGGTCTCAAGCCTGCGGTGGCGCGTACCCCAGCGCCAGTGAAATTTGGCCCGCAGTGGCTTTGAGTTTGGCCAGCCAACCCTCGTCCAGCCGGTCCGCCGGTGCCGAAATTGACAATCCCGCCACCAGTTTGCCGTGGTCGTCGTACACACCGGCAGCCATGCAGCGCACTCCCAGCTCCAGTTCTTCGTTGTCCCGCGCCACGCCGAGTTGCCGCGCCTGAGTGAGTTCCCTTTCCAGCAGGGGCAGCTGGGTGATGCTGTTACGTGTCTGGCCGTGCAGGCCGGTTCGGGTCGCGTAGGCCCGCACCCGCAGTGGGTCGTCTGCCGCCAGGAACAGCTTGCCGACCGAGGTCAGGTGCAAGGGTGCCCGTCCACCAATGGCGCGCACCACCTGCATGCCCGACCGTTCGCTGTAGGCGCGTTCGACGTACACAATCTCGTCCCCCTGACGCAGGCTCAGGTTGACCGGCTGTTGGATCAGGCGGTGCAGTTCGCGCATAGGGCCCAAGGCCACATCGCGGACACTCAGCCCGGCTTTGACGAGGTTGCCCAGTTCAAGCAGCCGCATGCCCAGCCGGTAGCTGCCGGCTTCTGGCCGGTCCACATAGCGTCCTATCGTCAGGTCGTTCAGGATACGGTGGGCTGTAGACGGGTGCAGGCCGGTTTGCTCACTCAATTCCTTCAGCGAAATCGCTTGCTCGCGGGAGGCCAACACATCCATCAGCAGAAACACCCGCTCCATGACCTGAATCGCGGGTCTGGCGGGGGTGGTGCTGTCGGACTTTTTCATGCGGGCAGGTTTCGGCGTGGGTTCAAAGTATGCCGAGATTTTACCTTGTGAAATTCAGTCCGTCGCCCGCTTGTGGGTTGGCGCGGTGACCCACACGCCATCCCGCAACAACTCGTGGGGTGAAAAATGCGCCTTGTAGGCCATCTTGGGGCTTTGGTCGATCCAGTAGCCGAGGTAGACGTGCGGCAGTTCCAGCCGCCGCGCCTGTTCGATCAGCCACAAGATGCTGAAGGTGCCGTAACTGGCGTCATCGTCGGGCTCGTAGAAGGTGTAGACGGCTGAGATGCCCTCGTTCAAGACGTCAACGATGGAGACCATGCGCAGCGTGCCGGGGCTCCCGTCGGCGGTGGTGTCGCGGAACTCGACCAACCGCGAGTTGACGCGGCTTTGCAGCAGGAACTGGGTGTACTGGTCGATGCTGTCTTGGTCCATGCCACCACCGGCATGGCGGCCGTTCTGGTACCGCAGGTAGAGCTGGTAGTGCTCCGGCACAAAGCACAGCCGCAACGCCCGGGCTTGCAGGTGCGTGTGGCTTTTCCAGCAGCGGCGCTGGCTGCGGTTGGGTTGGAAGTTGGCCACCGGCACCCGCAGTGGCACGCAGGCCTGGCAACCATCGCAGTAGGGCCGGTAGGTGAACATGCCGCTGCGCCGGAAACCGGTGCTAAGCAGGTTGGAATAGGCGTCGTTGTTGATCAGGTGGCTGGGGGTGGCCACCTGAGACCGTGCCTGGCGGTCGGACAGGTAGCTGCACGGGTAGGGCGCCGTGGCATAGAACTGCAAGGCCTGAAACGGAAGATCTTTGAGGTGCGTCACGCGGGGTCTCTAAGAAGTTGATTCCAGTATATCGGCTCGAATTTCCAGACGGGGGCCGCTCTGGGCAAGGCCATGCGGACCAGGTGCACAAAGTCCGCCCGGGGAATTTCCCGGGCCCCCAACGACGCCAGGTGGCGGGTGTTCTGCTGGCAGTCGATCGCCATCACACCGTGCATGCGGGCCAGGGTAACCAACGCGCAGAGTGCAATCTTGGACGCGTCGCTGGCGCGGCTGAACATCGACTCACCAAACAGCGCGCCACCGATGTTGACGCAGTACAACCCGCCTGCCAAAACGCCGTTGATCCAGCACTCCACGCTGTGGGCATGGCCTGCGCGGTGCAGTTCGGTGTACGCAGCCACCATGTCAGGAACGATCCATGTGCCCGACTGGCCCTCTCGCGGCGCATTCGCGCAGGCCTCAATGACAGTGGCGAAGTCGTGGTCGATGCGTACCTCGCAGCCTGGCGTATTGCGGAAACGGGTCAGGGTTTTGCGCATCGAGCGGTGCAGCCTGAACTCGGCCGTGTGTAGCACCATGCGCGGGTCCGGGCTCCACCACAAAACCGGCTGGTCGTCGGAATACCAGGGAAAAATGCCTTGGGCGTAAGCACTCAGCAGGGTCGGTGTGTCCAGAGCGCCGCCGGCCGCGAGCAAGCCCGGCGCAGGGCTGTCGGTACGCCAGGCGGTGCCTGCGTCGGGAAAGGGTTCGCCCGGTGCCAGCCAGGGCAAGTGGGGTTGCGCGCGCGCCATGGTGGAACACTTTGACGTTGGAAGACCAAGGCAGTATCGTCCATGCCGAACGGGCCTTGGTTCATACTTGGGCTACTACGGGGGTAATCATGTCGGAACCGGTGGTTCTATCTGAAGAACAACGCAACAGGATCGCGTTAGCGGCCGAATTGACCAGACAACAGTTGGCCCAGGCCCGACTGATTGTGAGCGGTGCAGGCATCACCAATGCGGAGATCACGGCCGCCGTGGTGCATGCCTTGGCGATCAATTTCGCGGCTGCGAGCGGTACGGTAACCAAAGGCCGGACCTCACGCCCCCCCGCAAAAACCAGCCCGGCACCGGGCACACCGGGTTACCAGAGTGACCTGCTCTCGCCAGACCCCTTGTCGGTGGACCCGTTCGGTGCCTGAGCCCTGACATCCCCACGCGGGTGCGGGTCAGCGCAGGTAGGGGTTGTTGGGGCGCTGGTCGAACCGGTTGGGTACGCCGTCACCATCGCGGTCGCCGCGGCGGTGGTCGACCCGCTGCCAACCGCCGCGCTGCTGTTGCCAGTAGCGGCCGTTTTGCACCCAACGCGGTGCGTCGTAGCGGTAGCCAGGACGCTCTTTCACCCAGTGGCCCGCGATCCAGACGTGGCGTTGGCCACGCCAGTCCCAGTAGCCGGGTGCCCAGACCTGACCACGCCGTGGCGCGGGCACGTATTCCACGCGGGGCGCCGGCGGCGCGATCTGCAGTTGCACGGACACGGCGGCGGAAGCCGGGGCTGTGCCCAAGGCACCGAGGGTACCCAGAGCGATGGCGGTGGCAATCAGTCCTTGTTTCACCATGACAATCTCCTGTGTTGGAGCCCTCATGGTGCGCACAGCCGGTAAACCAGACGCGCGCCCAGTGCGAAGTAGTGTGAAGCTTTGTTACTGGGCGAAGTAACCGGTGACGCGCCAGCGTCCATCGGGGTCGAGGGTGGTGGTGACCACTTCGTTGACGCCTTTTTTCTCCGAAAAATCGGTGCTGAAGCGAGTGGTCACGTAGTCACCGACGGGGCGGCCGGGCAGGCTGGTCTTGTGGCTCGACTCCACCAGTGTGCGCGACACAAACCGGCCAAATGGCTTACGGATTTGCGGGACGCCGTCCATCCACTGTGGCAATTCAACCATGCTTCGGAACGCGGGACTGGCGCGTTCCCAAGAGCCACCCCAGTCGCCCGCATCCAGCAGCAGCAGCCAGCCGGCCGCCGCGGTTTGGGCGACTGACTTCTTGTTGGTGAGCACCTGCTCGGCGCTAAGTTGCGAGGGTGCGCTGGCGGCGCTGGTCTGGGCATGCACGGGTGCAGTCAGGCCCAGACCGAGCAACAGCGGCACGGTGGCGGCAAAGATTCGGTGTGTGCGGTGGCTTGGAAGCGGCATGGAATCAGTTTAGCGCGGGTGTGTGAAGCGGCGACGACGGGTCGGACTGAACCACCCTCAACCCCGTTCAACTGGCCGGGCGGGATCGCTGCACCATTCACTCCAACTGCCAGCGTACAGCGGTGTGGTGCCCAGCCCCGCGATGGCCATGGCCAGCAGGTTGGGCACGGCGCTGACGCCGCTGCCGCAGTGATGCACCACCGTGGCCGGGTCGCGCCCAGCGAGCAGGGCCTCGAACTCTTCTTTCAGTTGGTGTGCCGGCTTGAACTTGCCGTCGGCGCCAAGGTTATGGCCGAAGGGGCGGTTGAGCGCGCCGGGAATGTGGCCCGCCACCGGATCAAGTGGCTCGACCTCACCCTTGAAGCGCGGTGTGGCACGGGCGTCGACCACGGTCTGACCCGCTCGGCCGAGTTGGGCCAGCACATCGTCGGTGGAGGCCAAGGGCACCAGGGCAGGCCCAAGAGTGAAGTTGGTCTGGAAACGCGCGGGCGTATCGCCGCTGGCGACCTGGCCGCCTGCGGCGACCCAGGCCTGCAGGCCACCGTCGAGTACCGCCACGTTGGCGTGGCCCACCCATTTCAGCATCCACCAAAGCCGGCCGCAGAAGTTGGCGCCGTTACGGTCATAGACAACCGCCTGCATGCGGTTGTTAAAGCCGACGCTGGCAAGCCAGACGGCAAAACGCTCGCGGTTGGGCAGGGGGTGGCGTCCGCCAGAGGCGGGGGCGTCGGCAGCATGGGCAGTGAGCACGCCACCCGCACCTGGGGCGCCATGCTTGGCGCTCAAGGCGGTGTCAAGGTGGGCATAGACTGCGCCAGGGATGTGCGATTCGAGGTACTGGCGTTGCCCGACCTCGGGTTGCATCAGATCAAAGCTGCAGTCGAACACCATCAGGGCGTGGCCGGTTTGTTGCAGGGCCTGCAGTTGCTTGGCTGAAATCAGGTTTGTGTACACAGTGTCTCCTTGGTAGGTGCTCTGACAAGTGCGTTATTGCACCCGAGGCACGTTGCGGGCGCGCAGCACGGTGGCGGCGATGCCGCTGGCCACGATCACCGCCATACCCGCCCAGGCGAGTGGTGCGATACGGTCGCCAAACAGAAGCAGGCTGTAGCCGGCCGCAAACACAATACCAGCGTACTGCATGTTGGCCACCAGCAGCGTCGGCCCGCGGCTGTAGGCCCGTGTCATGCACAACTGGCCAAGCGATGCGAGCAGGCCTACCGGCAGCAGCCACCAGCCAGCCTGGCCGGGCCAGGGTGACAGGCCACTGAAGAGCAGCGCCACTGCGCCCACTACCATGGAGCCCGCGGCGAAGTAAAACACGGTACGGCTTTCCGGCTCACCCGCTCGGGCCAGCGCGGTGACCTGCAAATACGCCAGCGCTGTGCCAATGCCCGACAGCAACCCGACCAGCCCGCCAAAGAGCTGGTTGTCGTCCAGGGTGGGTCGCAGCACCATGACCACGCCGCCAAAGCCCGCCAGCACGGTGAGTACAAGCGCGCCTTGGGTGGTATTGCGACCGAACAGAAGGCTGCCGCCCACCAAAAAGGCGGCGATCCAAACGCTGCTCATGTAGTTGAGCGTCATGGCGGTGGCCAGGGGCAGTTCGGCTATGGCGTAGAACCACGAACCGAGTGCGAACACCCCCACCAGGCTGCGCCACAGGTGCATGGCCGGCACCAGGGTGCGGAGACGCACGCCAGTGCCGCGGGCGAGTGCCAGCATGAACAGGGTACTGATCAGCCCACGGTAGAACACCAGTTCGGCGCTGTTGAAGTGGCTCGACGCGAACTTCACGCACACCGCCATGGTGGCGAAAATCAGGGCCGCCAGCAGCATCCACAGGGCTTGCACAGTGCTTTTAAAGACCGGACTAGGCTTCAGCCCTAGTGAAATCTTGTAGTTTAGCTATCA
>CAZANT010000011.1:7516-20337 GCA_964486575.1 uncultured Burkholderiaceae bacterium
GCAGCGCTCGCCATCGAGCGATTGCAAGGCCGTCTCGCGCGGATGATGGCGAGGGCAGCGCTTTGCGGCCGGCGTCCATGCGCAGGGCGATTTCGTCGTCTTCTTCGCAGGTCTCCATGTAGGCGGCCTGCTGCGCTTCGACGAACTCGCGCTCAAACGCGGCAATGTCTTCCGGGTAGTAGAACTCCACCATGTTCAGGGTCTTTTGCGGCCCCATGGGGAAGAGTGTTGAGACGGTCAACACGTGGGGGTACCACTCCACCATGATGTGGGGGTAGTAAGTGAGCCAAATGGCGCCGTACTTGGGTGGCTGGTTGTTGCGGTAGGCCAGCAGCGCGGCCTGCCAGCGTTCGTAGACCGGCGAGCCGCCCGACGCGTCGGCCTTGCCGAGCCGGTTGGCCACGCCCACCGTTTGCACGGAGTAGTTGGGTTTGAATTCCCAGCGCAGATCGTCGCAGGTCACGAAACCGCCCAAACCGGGGTGGAAGGGACCGACGTGGTAATCCTCCAGGTAGACCTCGACGAAGGTCTTCCAGTTGTAGTCGCACTCGTGCATCACCACCCGGTCGAGCACATGGCCAGAAAAGTCGAGGTCGGCCAAGGGGCCGAGCCCGGCCATGTCGTCGGCAACCTGGCGGCCGCTTTGTTCAAACAGCAGGCCGTTCCATTCCTGAAGCGGGTAGTTGTTCAGGTTCAGGCAGGGGTCGGTCTCGAAATGCGGTGCGCCGATCAGTTGGCCCGCCGGAGACGGGTTGCCGCCGCTGTAGGTCCAGCGGTGCAGTGGGCAGACGATGTTGCCGCCCGCGCTTCCGGGCTGGGTGGCGTTGAGCGTTCCGCGCCCTTTGAGCATGACTGCCTGGCGATGGCGGCACACGTTGGAAACCAGCTCGATGCCCTTGGGAGTGTGAACGAGCGCCCGGCCTTCGCCTTCCTGCGGCAGGGCATGGTAGTCGCCCACCTGCGGCACCGACAGGCGGTGGCCGACGTAGCGAGGTCCCCGCTGGAACAGGGTGGCTAGCTCGCGCTGGTACAGCGCAGGGTCGAAGTAACTGGAAACTGGGAGCTGACTTGCGGCCTGCTGCAGTTGAAGACTTAAATCAGACATCGAGTCCTGACCTAAAGACTCCCCACAGGGAGGGTAGGCGCCTGAGCGCGGATGGCTTGCCGTTGGTTGCAAACGGTTCGCAATTGTACCCGGCGGGGCTGTTGCGGCGCGTTACAGTGCCACCCGGTCATTCCGAGTCAAGCGTGTCGCACCGCCTAGAATTCGCGTTTTGACCCCAATACACCCATGGCCAAAGCAACCCCGCCACCGGCAACCCCCGCCAGCTACGAAACCGCCCTGGAAGAGTTGGAGCAGTTGATTGCCCGCATCGAGTCGGGCCAACTGCCCTTGGAGCAGTTGCTGTCTGGCTACCAGCGGGGCGCCGAGCTGCTGGCGTTTTGCCGCAGCAAACTTGACGCCGTGGAACAACAAATCAAGCTGCTGGACGAGGGCGTGGTCAAGGCATGGACTGCGTGAACTCGGCCATGTTCGATCTGAGCGCGTGGAGCACCGACCGGCTGGACCGCGTTGAGCAGGCCCTCTCGCGCTGGGTGCCCGACAGTGCCCCCGCCGGGCTCGGCGAGGCCATGCGCTACGCGGTACTGGACGGCGGCAAGCGCCTGCGCCCCTTGCTGGTGATGGCCGCTGCCGAAGCGGTAGGCGCAGCGGCCAACCAAGCGGCACTGCGGTCCGCGTGCGCGGTTGAACTCATCCATGCTTACTCCCTGGTGCACGACGACATGCCCTGCATGGACAACGACGTGCTGCGGCGCGGCAAGCCCACGGTGCATGTGGTCTATGGCGAAGCCATGGCTCTGCTGGCAGGTGACGCGCTGCAGGCACTGGCGTTCGAGCTGCTAACCCCAGACGATGGCAGCGTGCCCCCCGCGACACAGGCCACTCTGTGCCGCCTGTTGGCCCGTTCAGCCGGTTTTGACGGCATGGCTGGTGGCCAGGCCATCGACCTGGCCAGCGTCGGACTGGCCCTGACAGAAGGCGAGCTCAGCACCATGCACCGGCTCAAAACCGGCGCTTTGCTACAGGGCAGTGTAATGATGGGCTGGGCCAGTACCGAAGCCCCCCTGCTTGCGCGCGACGCGCTGGCAGCGTATGGTGCGGCGGTGGGTCTGGCTTTCCAAGTGGTGGACGACATCCTCGATGTGACGGCCGATTCCGCAACCCTCGGCAAAACCGCGGGGAAGGACGCCGCGCACGACAAGCCCACCTATGTGTCGTTGCTCGGGCTGGCGCCGTCACAGGCGTACGCCCAGGCACTGCTGGCGCAGGCGTTGGCCGCGCTGGACAAGAGTGGCCTGCAGCACACCGATGCCCTGCGCGCGCTGGCCAACATGGTGGTGAATCGTTCCAGTTAATTGGACGCTGTACCAGAGGTTAAATCTTGCCTAAGCCCGCGTCTTTCCTGGCGGTCACGCTACAAAACTGCTTGAATTACCGATGTCCTACCCACTGCTAGAAACCATTCACAGCCCGGCAGAACTGCGTCGCCTGCCCCGCGCCAAGCTGAAGCCGCTGGCCGACGAAGTGCGCCAGTGTGTGCTCGACAATGTGTCCAAAACCGGCGGCCACCTCAGTTCCAATCTCGGAACGGTAGAACTCACCGTGGCATTGCACGCGGTCTTCAACACGCCCTACGACCGGCTGGTGTGGGACGTGGGCCACCAGACCTACCCGCACAAGATCCTGACCGGCCGGCGCGAGCGCATGGGTTCGCTGCGCCAGTTGGGCGGGCTTTCTGGTTTCCCGCAGCGCGCCGAGAGCGAGTACGACACTTTTGGCACGGCGCACTCCAGCACTTCCATCTCCGCTGCGCTCGGGATGGCCCTGGCCGCCCACCAGAAAGGCGAAAATCGCCATGCGGTGGCCATCATTGGCGACGGCGCCATGAGCGCTGGCATGGCCTTTGAGGCGCTTAACAACGCCGGTGTGCTGCCCGGCAAGCTGCTGGTGGTGCTGAACGACAACGACATGTCCATCAGCCCGCCGGTGGGTGCCTTGAACCGCTACCTGGCGCAGCTGATGAGCGGGCAGTTCTATGCCGCCGCGAAAAACGTAGGCAAGACCGTGCTTAAACCGTTGCCGCCGCTGTTTGAGCTGGCCAAACGCTTTGAAGAGCATGCCAAAGGCATGGTGGTACCCGCCACCCTGTTTGAGAAGTTCGGCTTCAACTACATCGGCCCGATCGACGGCCACGATCTCGACTCGCTGATCCCGACGCTGGAGAACATCAAGCAGTTGATGACCACCAGCACCAGCCCGCAGTTCCTGCACGTGGTCACCAAGAAAGGCCAAGGTTACAAGCGCGCCGAGGCCGATCCAATTGCGTACCATGGCCCTGGCAAGTTCGACCCGGCGGTGGGTTTGACCAAGCCCGCTGCACCCCCAAAAACCACGTTCACCCAGGTCTTTGGCCAGTGGCTGTGCGACATGGCCGAGAAGGACCCGCGGCTGGTCGGTATCACACCCGCCATGCGCGAAGGCTCGGGCATGGTCGAGTTCCACCAGCGCTTCCCGAACCGCTATTACGACGTCGGCATCGCGGAGCAGCATTCGGTGACCTTCGCTGCCGGCCTGGCCTGCGAGGGACTCAAGCCCGTGGTAGCGATCTACTCCACCTTTTTGCAGCGCGCCTACGACCAACTGATTCACGACGTGGCGATCCAGAACCTGCCTGTGATGTTCGCGCTTGACCGCGCGGGCCTGGTGGGGGCCGACGGCGCCACCCATGCTGGCGCCTACGACATTCCCTACCTGCGTTGCATTCCCAACGTCAGTTTGGCTTGCCCGGCCGACGAAAACGAATGTCGCCGACTCCTCACCACCGCCTATGAACAAGACCACCCGGTCGCCGTGCGTTACCCGCGTGGCGCAGGCGCCGGCGTGGCGCTGGAGCCGGGTTTGAATGCCCTTCCCTTTGGCAAAGGCGAGGTGCGCCGCCAGGGCAGCAAAATCGCCATCCTCGCGTTTGGCACGTTGCTTTACCCGGCACTGCAAGTGGGCGACCAGCTCAATGCCACCGTGGTCAACATGCGTTGGGCCAAACCGCTTGACGTGGACCTCCTGCTGCAGGTGGCCGCCAACCACGATGCGCTGGTGACGGTGGAGGAGGGCGCGTTGATGGGCGGTGCCGGCAGCGCCGTGGGTGAGGCGCTGGCCGCCTCCGGTATGCTCAAGCCGCTGCTTCAACTGGGCCTTCCCGACAAATTCATTGAGCACGGCGATCCAGCCCAGTTGTTGGCCCTGCTGGGGCTCAACGCCGAAGGCATCGCCCGATCCATCCAGCAGCGGTTCGCGTCGCTGCTGTCTACCACCCAACCGACGCTGAAAGTGGTGGGCTGAGGACCGTGTCGCCTGCGTGATCCGCGAGGGAAAACCCGCGCGGGTGGGATGCCGGTGGCTTTTTACAATGACCTTTTCACCCAGTGCCCGGTCAGTCAGAAGCCGGCCGGGCCAATTTCTCAAACCAGGAGTCAACCCCATGGACCGTCGTTCCCTCATCAAGCAGGCTGGCATTGCTGGCGTACTGGCCACTGGCATTGCCCCGGCCGTGCACGCCCAGGCCGCTGTTCGCTGGCGCCTCGCTTCCAGCTTCCCCAAGTCGCTGGACACCATCTACGGCGGCGCGGAGGTGTTTGCCAAGGCTGTTCGGGCCATGTCCGGCGGCAAGTTCGAGATTTCGGTACATGCCGGTGGCGAACTGATGCCCGCTTTCGGCGTGGTCGATGGTGTGCAAAACGCCACCGTTGAGATGGCACACACCGTGCCTTACTACTTCTACGGCAAGAACCCGGCGTTCGCCATCGGCTCGGCCGTGCCTTTTGGCATGAACGCTCGCCAGATGAACGCGTGGATGTACCACGGCAATGGCCGTAAGCTAATGAATGAGCTGTACGCCAAGTACAACATGTTCAGCCTGGCCGGTGGCAACACCGGTACCCAGATGGGCGGCTGGTTCCGCAAGGAAATCAAGACGGCCGCCGACCTGAAAGGCCTGAAGATGCGCCTCGGTGGCGGCCTGGTCGGCGAAGTCATGACCAAGCTCGGCGCGGTGCCCCAAAGCCTGCCCGGTGGCGAGGTCTACCAAGCGCTGGAAAAGGGCACGATCGATGCGGCAGAATGGGTCGGCCCGTACGACGACCAGAAGCTCGGATTCAACAAGGTCGCGCCCTTCTACTACTACCCCGGCTGGTGGGAAGGCGGTCCCGAGGTGGACTTCTTCATCAACCAGAAAGCCTTTGACGCGCTGTCGGCCGAAAACAAGGCCATCGTCGAAGCCGCCGCGTCGCACGCCCATGTGGATATGCTGGCCAAGTACGACGCGCTGAACCCTACCGCGTTGAAGCAACTGGTGGCTGCTGGCACCAAGGTGCTGCCTTTCTCGCCCGCCATTCTGGACGCGTCGTTCAAGGCCTCCATGGAGGTCTATGGCGAGCTGGCCGCGAAGAGCGAAGACTGGAAAAAGATCTACACCGACTTCCGCAATTTCCAGCGCGACCAGGTGCTGTGGTTCCGTTTTGCTGAGGGCCGTTTCGATTCGTTCATGGCCCAGCAAAAGCTGTAAGCCTCCGCTGCTTCAGCCACAAAAAAGCCCCGCTCTGCGGGGCTTTTTCTTTGGGGAGCGGGCGGCTGTCTGAGCCACCCGTGAACTACTGCGCGTGCTATTTTTTGAGCGAGTCCTGCAACGCTTTGAGCGGGTCGTCGGCGGCATCAGGCGCACTGGCTGGGTCCACCGGCACTTCTGGTGCTGGCGCCTCCAGAGCTGGGGGTTCTGGGAATCCAGCTTCCATCTGCAGACGCACCTTGTCAAGGTCGTAGACCTCCTTCTTGTCTAGGCCACTGGAGACGATTCCGGGGAAGGCGATGATGAGGCCGACCATGACGATCTGGATCAGCACAAACGGCACGGCACCCCAGTAGATCTGCATCGTGGTCACGGGCGGAATGGTCTTTTTGGTGACCCGGTCGGTGTATTCCTTGTCGGGCGCGACACTGCGCAGGTAAAAAAGCGCAAAGCCAAACGGTGGGTGCATGAACGAAGTCTGCATGTTGACAGCCAGCAGCACGCCAAACCACACCAGGTCAATGCCCAGCTTGTCGGCCACCGGCGCCAGCAGCGGAACCACGATGAACGAGAGTTCAAAGAAGTCGAGGAAGAAGGCCAGGAAGAAAATGAGGATGTTGACGACGATCAAAAAGCCGAGCGGGCCGCCCGGCAGGCTGCTCATCAGGTGCTCGACCCACTTTGGCCCGTCCACCCCTTGGAACACCAGGCCAAAGATGGTCGCGCCAATCAGGATGAACAGTACAAAACACGACAGCTTGGTGGTGGTGTTGAGCGCTTGTTTCAGCAACGACAGGCTCATGCGCCGGCGCGCCACCGCCATCACCAAGGCCCCCAGCGCGCCCATGGCGCCGCCCTCCGTCGGGGTGGCAATACCGAGGAAAATGGTGCCCAGTACCAGGAAGATCAGCAGCAGGGGCGGGATGAGCACAAAGGTCACGCGCTCGGCCATGCGCGACAGCAAGCCCAGCCGGGTGACCTTGTTGATGAGTGCGATCAAGAAGGCCAGCAGCACACCAGCGCACATGGCAACCACAATGGTCTCGTCCAACGCCACCTTGCTGATGGTTTCGCCTTTCCACCACGACAGCACATCGGCATAGTGCTGACCGAAAAAGAGGGCGGCCGCTGTGCTGGCGATTGTGAGCACCAGCAGCGACAGCAGGCCGCTTTTGCCGCTGTCTTCGCGAATGGTGCGCGCCTCGGGGGGCAGTGCGGGCACCCACTGGGGCTTGATGAAAGCCAGTAGCACGACATAGCCCACATACAGCCCCACCAGCATGAAGCCCGGCAGGAATGCGCCCTTGTACATTTCGCCCACGCTGCGACCCAGCTGATCGGCCAGAATGATGAGCACGAGGGATGGCGGAATGATTTGCGCCAGCGTGCCTGAAGCCGCAATCACACCGGTCGCGAGCCGGCGGTCATATCCATAGCGCAGCATGATGGGCAACGAGATCAGGCCCATCGAGATCACCGATGCCGCGACCACGCCGGTGGTTGCCGCCAGCAGCGCACCGACCAGAATCACGGCCAGTGCCAAGCCGCCGCGGACCGGACCAAACAACTGGCCAATGGTTTCCAGCAGGTCTTCGGCCATACCGGAGCGTTCCAGGATGAGTCCCATCAAAGTGAAGAAGGGGATGGCCAGCAGCGTGTCGTTCTGCATGATGCCGAACAGTCGCAACGGCAGGGCTTGCAGCAGTGCTTCGGGCAACAAGCCCAGTTCCACTCCGATCAGACCAAAAAACAGGCCGCAGGCGCCGAGGCTGAACGCCACCGGAAAGCCGAACAACAAAAAGACGATCAAGCCCGCGAACATGATCGGGGCGATATTGGCGGTAAAGAATTCCATGGTGTTGTGACCCGTTGCGGCTCAGCGGGCGCTGGCTTGCTTGGTTTCGGCGAGGCGGCGAATGGCTTCGGCCAGTTCTTCCTCGGCGGTTTTCTCCACCTTTTTGGCGGTTGGGTCGTCGATCAGCCCCTGCAGAAAGGCCACACGCTTGATCAGCTCCGACCAGCCCTGCAAGAGCAAGAGACCAAAGCCCAGCGGGATCATTGCGTACACCGGCCAGCGGATCAGCCCGCCGGCATTGGAAGACATCTCGCCCGAGGTGAAGCCACGCAGAAAGAACGGAACGCCGTACCAAAGGATGGTCAGGCACACCGGCGTGAGAAAAAGTGCGAAGCCGATCACGTCAATCCAGATCTGACCGCGTTTGGAGAAGCGGCTGGACACCACGTCGATCTTGACGTGTTCACCCTGCAACAGGGTGTAGCCGGCGGCCAGCAGGAAGGAGGCAGCAAACAAATACCACTGCACTTCGAGGTAGGCGTTGGAGCTGACGTTGAAGACCTTGCGAACGACGGCGTTGATGCCACTGATGACGGTGGAGGCGAAGATCAGCCAGATGACGTATTTGCCAACCAGGCCATTCAGCCAGTCGATGCCACGGGACAGTTTCAGCAGGGCTTGCATGCATTCTCCGGGTAGGAAAAGGGGGGCGGTTGCGTCGGTCTGTTGTTTCCCCGGGTGGTGGGTCAACAGCGAGGGCGGTGCGCGATTCTAAAGCCACTGTAGACGCGCGCCCGCGCCGCAGATGACCGTGTTATCCCGTACCCGCCACCCGCCTGTGGGATGGCAGGCTGCGACGGGTCAGTACTGCATCAATAATGGCTCTATGGCAACGACCGCGACCTCCACCCCCCGGCTGATCGACTCCCCGGCGATGCGCAGCGCTGGTCGCGACGCACTCTCGCTCGCCCTGTTGGACGCTCGCAACCACACGCTGGACCTGATGGCCCAGTTTGGCGACGCACTGGCCGAGGCGCCGCACGACCTGGTGCCACCGCTGCACCTCGCGTCGCCACTGTGGCTCGCGGGGCGGGCCGGTTGGTTCCAGGAGCGCTGGGTGGGCCGAAACCCGCAGCGTGCGCTCGGCCCGCTGTGTGACCCGACCGCCTTACGGCTCGGCGCCATTGAGCCGTTGGCTGACGCGTGGTGGGAGGCGGACACGGTATCCATCCCCGAGGCCGACGACCTGGACTTGCCGCCCCCTGAACGGGTGCGCGCCTACCTGCTTGACGGTTTGGAAAGCACCTTGGCCCTGCTGGAGAAAACGCCCGACACCGACCAGGACCTGTACTTTTACCGGCTTGCCCTGTTCCACGAAGACGCCTGTGGCGAGGCCATGGCGCAGGCTGCCCAAGCCTTTGGTGTCCGGCTCAAGCTGCCGATGGTCGCCGGCATGGCAGCGCGCGAACCACTGCGCATGCCCGCCACCCGCTGGACGCTTGGCATCGCTCCCGATGCGGGCACCGGCGCGCTGTTGGTGCCTTCTGGCTTCGCCTTCGACAACGAAACCATGGCCCACGAGGTGCAGGTGCCAGAGTTCGAAATCGACGCGCAACCGGTCAGCTGGGCGCAGTTCGTGGAGTTCGTGGAGGACGGCGGCTACGACGACGAAAGCCAATGGCGCCCTGAAGGCTGGGCCTGGCTCCAGCGGGCGGTGATGGAAGAAGGCCGGCGGGCACCACGCTACGTGGAGCAGATTGGCGTGGTCAGCGGCGCCGTGATGCAGACCCGATTTGGACAGGCCATGCGCCTGGCTGGCCATCAGCCGGTGGTGCACCTCAGTTGGTGGGAGGCGGATGCCTGGTGCCGCTGGGCTGGGCGCCGGCTGCCCACCGAGGTCGAGTGGGAGGCCGCTGCCCACACCGCACCGGGACGCGGATTTCGGTGGGGCGAGGTCTGGGAATGGACCGCTGGCCACCTGCAGCCCTATCCCGGCTTCAGCGCGGGCCCGTGGCATGGCTACTCCGTGCCGTGGTTTGGCCGGGCGAGGGTGCTGCGGGGCGGGTCGTTCGCCACCCGCCAGCGCATGAAGCACCCGAAGTTCCGTGGCTTCGCGCTGCCGGATGACGACACCCGCTTCGTTGGTTTCCGCTCCTGTGCGCTCTAGGCGCGACTCATTTCTTGAAGTTCCACCAAGGCAGTTCCCGGTTGAGCGGCAGCACCTCGCCGCAACGTTGCGGCTGGTAGCCCGCAATCGCGGCCAGTTTGTCCTGCCAACTGCGCTGCTGTAGCACCGCCAGCAGCGCACGGGTGGCGTCTTGCTGCAGGGTGGACTTCAAACACACGAGGTGGTACTGCTCTTCCAGGAGCGGTACGAAACTCAGTCCCCGCACCTGCGCGGCCGAGGCGATGCCCAAGCCAACGTCGGCCTCGCCACTCGCCACCGCCTGCGCCACCGCCGCGTGGGAGGGTTCGGTGCGGTCGTATCCCTGGAGTGCTGACGCGTCCAGCTCAGCTTCGGCCAGCAACTCATCCAGCAGAACACGGGTACCTGTGCCCAAGGCGCGGTTGACGAACCGCATGCCCGGGCGGGCGATGTCTTGCAGCGTGGCCAGTTGCAGCGGGTTGCCACGCGCCACGATCAGGCCCTGGCTGCGGCGTGCAAAACCAATCACTTTGTGCAGGCCCGGTTGGAGCAAGGGTCGGTAGGTGCGGGCGGTGTGCGAGCCGCGCTGAGGCTGCAGCCGGGTGTGGAAGCCAGCCAGGCTGCAGCGGCCCTGGTTGAGGGCGCTGATGGCATCCACACTGCCTGTAAAGCGCACATCGAGGTGCAGAGCCTGGGTGGCGGCGTGTTCGCGCAGGCTGATGAGGGCGTCGTCATGGCTGGCATACAGCGCAAGCACATGGGCGGCGGGATCAAAGGCCACCGCAAAGGCGCGTTCCAGGTCGGCGCGGAGGGCTTCAATCTGGGGTGCCAAACGGGCCTGGGCCTGGCGTTCTGCCCACAGCAGTTTGTGGCCGAACTCACTCAGGCGTGCCGACTGGCCTTTGTCCCACACCAGCAGCTCGTTGCCGAGTTGCTGTTCCCAACGTTTGAGTTCACCCCACACATGCCGGTAAGACAGCTGCAGGCTGCGAGCCGCAGCCGAAATGGAACCCTGATGCTGTACCGCGTGCAAGGTGTCCAGCAGGGGGTTGCGGATCAGCGACTGGCCGGCAGGAGTCACATTGGGCGACAGGGCGTAGCTCAAGTCAATCTTATGCACAGCTGTTCATATGGTGGGGAATTGCAGACCTGCTTACGATACCGCACCCCATGAGCTCATTGACCGACAGCGTCACCACCGCGCTTCACCTGATTGCCTCCGTCGATGCGCAACTGCTGGGTATCGTCGGACGGTCTCTGGCCGTCAGTGCCATGGCCTTGGTGCTGGCGAGTGCAGGCGGCCTGGTGTTGGGCGCCTGGCTGGGTGTGGCCCGTTTCCGAGGCCGCGACGCGGTGCTGGCCGTGCTCAACACGCTGCTGGCGCTGCCCTCGGTGGTGGTGGGGCTGGTGATTTATTTGCTGCTCTCTCGCAGCGGACCGCTGGGGTTTCTGGGCTGGCTGTTTTCCATTAAGGCCATGGTGCTGGCGCAAACCGTGCTGGTGCTGCCGGTGGTGGCCGCGTTGACCCGCCAGTCGATCGACGACGCCGAACGCGCCCACGGTGAGCAACTGCGCTCCCTGGGTGCCCCTCCGTTGATGCGCAGCCTGCTGCTGATGTGGGACGAGCGCTTTGCCTTGCTCACCGTGCTGATCGCGTCGTTTGGCCGAGCCATCTCTGAAGTGGGCGCGGTGATGGTGGTGGGTGGCAACATCGATGGTTTCACCCGGGTCATGACCACCGCGATTGCGCTCGAAACCAGCAAGGGCGACTTGCCGCTGGCGTTAGCGCTGGGGCTGGTGCTGCTGGCGGTGGTGCTTTTGCTGAATGCCGGCGTCGTGCTGCTGCAGCGCTGGCGCCGCTCGCGCGGTGAAACCGGGGGGCAGGCATGGGTGCACTGATCACACTCCGCGATGCCGGTGTGCGTTTTGGCAAGGTGCAGGCCTTGTCAGGCTGCCAACTGGCGGTGGGTCGCGGTGAGCGGGTGGCCTTGATTGGCGGCAATGGCAGCGGCAAAAGTACCTTGCTGCGGGTGATGCATGGTCTGGTGCGACCCGATGCCGGGACGCGTGTGGTGGACACACGGGCCCGCCAAGCCATGGTGTTTCAACGCCCCCACATGCTGCGGCTGAGCGCGCTCACCAATGTGGCGCTCGGTCCCTGGTTGGCCGGCACGCGCTGGGCCGACGCGAAAGCCCGCGCAGCCCTGGCCCTGGCGAAAGTGTCGCTGCAGTCTGAGGGCCGGCGTCTGGCCAGCAAACTGTCGGGCGGACAACAGCAACGCGTGGCGCTGGCCCGCGCCTGGGCTCTGGCACCGGATGTTCTGTTGCTTGATGAACCGACCGCCAGCCTGGACCCGCATGCCAAACGCGAGGTCGAGTCGCTGATGCTGGACTTTGCCTCCCAGGGCATGACGCTGGTGTTCGCCAGCCACAACCTCGGGCAGGTGAAGCGGCTGGCGACGAGGGTGGTTTATCTGGAACACGGCCGGGTGTTGGCCGATTTGCCCGCCAACGAATTCTTCAACGGCCCTTTGCCCGAAGCGGCCGATGTGTTTGTCAGAGGAGAGTTTCTATGAGAAATTTCAAGCAGTTAAGCATTCGAGCCCTAGTCAATTCTTGCACTCTAGCTACTATTTTTGTAGCTAGTGCAAGCCTGCATGCGCAAAGCATCACCATGGCCTCCACCACGTCCACAGAACAATCGGGCCTGTTTGGGCACCTGTTGCCTGCCTTCAAACAGGCGAGTGGGCTGGACGTGAAGGTGGTGGCCCTGGGCACCGGCCAGGCGCTGGACATGGCCCGCCGGGGCGATGCCGACGTCCTGTTCGTGCACGATCAGGTGGCCGAGGAAAAGCTGGTGGCCGACGGTTTTGGCGTCAAGCGGCTGCCAGTGATGTACAACGACTTCGTGCTGATTGGTCCCAAGACCGATGCGGCGGGCGTGAAAGGCCAAGACATCGTGGCCGCGTTGAAGAAGCTGGCGGCCAGCAACGCCAGCTTTGTGTCGCGTGGCGACAAAAGTGGCACCCACGCCGCCGAACTGCGCTTTTGGAAACAGGCCGGCGCCGAAGCAGCCAAGGGCAGCGGCTACAAAGAATGCGGTTGTGGCATGGGCCCGGCGCTGAACATCGCATCGTCCGACAACGCCTATGTGCTGGCCGACCGCGGCACCTGGCTCAACTTCAAAAACCGCGGTGACCTGGCCATCCTGGTCGAAGGCGACAACAAGCTTTTCAACCAGTACGGCGTGATTGAC
>CAZANT010000012.1:0-20236 GCA_964486575.1 uncultured Burkholderiaceae bacterium
GGCCTGCTGCTTGTTCTGCACCATGTTCTGGTACATGGCCTTGAGGTCTGGTTGCTGCTCGTTACGCGCCAGCGCTTCCGTGCGCTCCAGGTCGAGCTCATGGCTGCGCACCATTTCCGCCTTGGTGATCTGCTTGCTGAACAGGGCGCGCATCACGCCATCAAACGCAGCGGCCATCTCGGGCCGCAGGTTGTCCAGGCGCATCTTTTCAACGTTCTTCCACTCGTTGCCAACCTTCTCCATGCGCTTGCGTGGCACGCCCAGATACTGGTCCTCGGAATACCAGCCCGAAGCGCCGCGCGCTTGCGTGGTGTAGGCGTCTGGCTTGTCCAGCTCGCCAAAGTAGTGATCCATGGCGTGGGCCCATTCGTGGGCCATCGAACCGCCACCGCGAATCTTGGTCATGTTGATGACCAGCTTGCCCGGCTCGTAGTGGGCAGCGAACCGGCCGCCGCCGCGCGCGCCGAAGGCCATGCCGAGTGTGCCATTCAGGCTCATCGCCTTGGGCGGTACGCCCATGATCTCTGCCAAGTCCATCAAGCCGTCGTAGGCCATGTTCAGGATGCGCTGGCGCTCGTCCTGGGCAGACCAGTTGCCGAACTCGATGCCTCGGAACCCCAAGTCATTCACGAAGTCGTCGGCCTTCACATCACGGTCAATGCGCCGCGGCAGGTTCTCGCGCTTGAGCTCGTCCAGATTTGGGCGCACCGGCTCGGGCTTGCCGTCTTTCTTGCCCTTCATGTCCCGCTCGTACACCGTAGCGGCTGCAGCCTCGGCATCAGCTTTGCTGGCCGCGAAGGCAACCGCCTTGTTGTCCTTGGTGACAACGCGGTAGAACCCGTCCAGGATCTGCTCGCGGGTCAATGGCGTGCCCACCTCGGCAGATCGCTCCATGTAAATCTCGACCCCGCGCTCGGTCGTGCCTGGCCCGCCTTCGGCCCGGCCCACCACCAGGCGAGTCTTCCAGGGGGCAGCCTTGGCTGGAAAGCCATCCTGCACCATCTTCTTGACCTTCATCAGGTCGGCTCCGTTCAGCACGAACGGATCGCTGCGCCCCTTGTAGACGGAGAACAGCAGTTCGCGCGCGGCGGTCTTGGCCTGGGGTGCCAGGGTGTTCAGCCCGGCGCGCTGACGGATCTCCAGGTAAGCATTCTTCACCGCCTCGGGCCCCTTGGCCTCGGTGAGTACGTCACGCACGATGCGCATCATCTGCACATACTGGCGCCGCCCCTCGGGGGTGTTCTTCTTAGGCTTGGCGGCCAGCCGGTCATAGATGGTCTTCACCATCGCTGCGGTCACAGGCTCGGATGCCTCGGACATCGCCTCGTAGTCGGGCTTCCACACGTTGGCCTTGGTCGCCATCTCGGCCCCCTCGGATTCCGTCATGGCATCCAGGTCGTCCAGATTCAGGCCGCGCTCTTTCCAACGGTCCTTGCGGGCGCCGCCGATCTTCTGTCCGGCATCTTCGATGGTCGCCTTGGCTTCGGCGGGGGTCAGCTTGGGGGTGTCGGGCTGCGGCGCTGGTGCGTCGAAGATGCTGCCCTGCCCTGTCAGGCTATCCATGGGGTCTTGCCCCAACTCAAAGCTGTCAGCCGCGCGCACACTGGCCTGGGCGATGCGCTTGCGCTCGTCATCGGCTTTGGTGGCGGCATCCTCCGCGCGCTTGGCGGCGGCTTCGACCTTGGTGGCTTGCTCCTGCGCGCTCTGCTGCGCGGCAGCTTCCACCGGTGAAAGCGCCGTCAACTCCAGCGCTTCGGGCGCTACATTTTCAGTAGCTGCCTGCGCTTTATTGGCGGGCGCTTCTGGCTGGTTTAGCCCTTGTTTTGTGGCGGATTCAGGCGCTGGTGCCGCCGAAGCAGCAACCCTGCCGCCATCTTGATTGCCTCGGGCGATGGCTGCCGCAAGGGCTTCTCTGGCGGCGGCGTTGTATTGGTCTTGGGTTGCGTTTGCATAAGTTCTAACAATGTCATCCAGAAGCTCGTAAGTGTCAATGTCGGCAGCATCGGCTTGGGCAATCAGCGCGGAAACCTCGGCCTGGAGTTTTGGGTCTGCAGTGGTGAACCCCACTTCGTCCAGCTCTTCGGTGGTGAACTCGCCGGCCATGTCAAATGGGTCCCGATCCCCTTCGGCGGCGGCATCTTCCTGCGCTGCCATGTAGTCCTCGAACATAGCAGTGGACTCAGCCTCTGCAATGCGTTCGATACCATCCGCGTTGTACTGCGGCTGCGTCAGGCTGCGCTTGATGAGGGAAAACGCATCATTGACCGTGGCGCCTTCGCTCAGGTAGCCATCTGCCACCAGCATCTGTGTGGCCTGGTCCATCGACAGGCCCCGCCCTTGCCCGGAAAACAGGCGGCGGTTGCCAATTCGCGGGTTGCCATCTACACCCAGATCGGACGCTGCCACAGGGTTCAGCCCACCCGCTGCCGCCACAAAGGCGTGCGCCGGAATGGGCTCGCCGCGTGCGCTGGTTCTGGGGGTGGCCAGCCGCTTTGCCGCCTTCGCCTCGGCCGCTAGCTGCGCGGGCGTCTTGTCGGCCAGTGCGTAGCCGCCTGGCACTGTCACCACGCGCATCATGGGCTGCAGCTTCTTGGCGTTGCCCGCTGCCTTGCGGGTCTTGAATGGCTTGCCGCCATCGCTCAGTGGTGTGTTGTCGCTGCCAATACGAACAGGTGATGTGGCCAGCGCCGCGCCAGCATTCACGCCGGCCGGCGCAGATGGCGCCTGGCCTGAACCCTCTTGCACCCGGCCCTCTACATCCGCCTGCAGCGCGCTCATCGCATCCTGCGGCAACTCGGCCCCGAACTCAGCAGCTGCAGCCGCCCAGTTCATGCGCGGCCCTGCCGATGTCACAGCCTCTTTGATGCGCGCCTTTCCCGCTGGCACCCGAACTCCCATGGTCGGCAGGAATCGGGCGGCGATTTTTTGAACCTCCTGGGCGCTCATGGCGTCGATGCGGGCGCCGACTGCCGAACTCGCTTGCTGCGCCGCGCTGTCCACCTGGGCGCGGGTGATGGGCTGATTTGCTACGCCTTTTGTAGCTGCTGGCGCTTGCGATTCGGGGGCAACCGCCTGATTTTGCAGTGCATCCAGCGGCGCACCTACGGCTGGCGCTGTAGGGCCTGCAACATCCCCTGCAGGCGCTCCAGTCGCTCCAGGTCGTCCATCCAGGGCGTCCAGCATTTCGCCCCCGGCCCCGGTGGCGGCTGGTTCTCCAGCAACTGGATCTCCTGGCGTAGGTACTGCTCCTGCTGCTGTGGCGTCATCCCCTGCATCTGCTTCAAGTCGCTGTCCACCATCAAATGCCCCCTGTTGTGCGAGAGGGATGGTAGGCCCATCCTGGGTGTCGGGCCCCGTTGCGCTGGGGGAGTTCTTGACCGCCTCAAGCGCCTGCGTCACGGGGGCATCCAGCACGATGGCTTTCACCGGCTTGCCTTCCTCGGCAGCCGCCAGCGCCTGGTGGTGCCCGTCGATGATGTGGCCGTCGCTCGACACAATCACGGCGCGGTCGCCCGTTGCCTCCTTAGCCTTCTCCACCTTGGACGGCGAAAACTCGGCCTGCGTAGGCTTCAACCCGGCCGCATCCACCATCGTGGTTTCGTGGTCGATGCCTTGGGCGTTCAAGTGCTTCACCAATCCGCCGTGCGACTGCGTGGGAACCTGCGGCATTTCGGCGCGAGGGATTCCCAGAGTGCCGGTTTCTGGCGCGAAACGCTGTTCATCGCCAGCCGTATTAGCCTGCGGTTTTGCTACTGATTTTGCAGCTAAAGACGCTTTCACCGCCTGCGTCTCGGGTTCTTTTTGCCGATTTTCTGGCATCACCCCAGCGGCTTCCACGGTTCCAACTCCCTCTGCGGGAACTCCAGCGGCTGGGCCTGCGGGCTGCTGTGCCACTGGCGCCAGCGCTTCAACTGGCGCGGCTTCTGGGATGTCTCCCTCATTGGTGAGGGTGACATCGGCTCCTTGCGCTGCGTCTTGGACATTCACGGGCTCCTGCGGGCGAACGACAAAACCGCCCTCGACGGGCACCACGGCGCCGGGCGTCTGCTTGGCCGCGCGGTCGGCGGCCATGCGGGTCTTGAACGGCTGGCCTGCCGGATTCAGGATGTCGGTCGGCGCGGGCATGGTCACGCCCTGGGCGGCTGCACGCTGCAGGCGGTCGGCCACCTGGTCCGCCGTGGCGGGCGCCTCGGCTGCCGCGCGGGCAATGCGCTGGTCAGGCGTCACGCCCTGCTCCACCACCATGCGGCGCTGCACGTCGGCGGGCGTGATCCGGCCAGCGTCGAAGTCGCGCACGTAGGCGCGGGCAGCTGGCGTGTTCACCGTGCGCAGGTTGCCCACGAAGTTTTCCACCGGGTCGGTCGGCAGGCTCAGGTCCACCGGTGCGGTGCTTGTGCGCGGCGCGCGCTCCACCGGCGCAGCGTCGGCCTGCTGCATCCGGGCAATGGTTTCTGCCAGGCTGACCTCGCCCTGGGCGGCCATGTCGGGCGTCACCCACGCGGGCGGCACGATGACAAAGCCACCGGCCGGGTGCTCGGCCGCGGTCAGGTCCAGGCCGCGATTTCGCGCCTCGTCCAGCATCCGAGCCGCATCGCTCGCGGGCATGGGCGGGCGGCTCTCTGCCGCGCGGTACACGTTGTCGATGGCATTGGCGGTCGAATCGCGCTGGCCACCCAGCATCCCGGCAATCGGGTCTGCGTTTCCGGCCATGCCACCACCGCCCAGCATGGCGCCCATGTCGGTGTCGGTCAGGCGTTCACCCAGCACCGGCGCGGGCTGGTTCTCGGCCAGCAGGCGATCCAGCAACTTGCGGTTGTACTGCTGCACGCCCTTGGCCACGTCGTCACGATTGACCACGGCGTAGGCTCGCAGCGCGTCCTGACGGGCGCCATCGGGCAGCGCAAGAATCTGGTCGCGCACAGGGTCATCCACCGGCTCCGGTTCGGCCATGGCCTGCTCGTCCACCAATGGTGCACCGGCTTCAACGGCTTGGGCTTTGGATTCCACGCCTGCATTCACCGCCCTGGTCAGCGCACCGGACTCGGGCAGCTTTTCGGTCGCGCGGATCTGGTCGGCGGCTTCCTGAGCGGGCGTGCGGGCACCCTCAATACCACCCGCCACGACAGCGCCCGGCCCGGCACCGATGGTTGTCTCCACCATCGTGCGGCCCAGGTCGTCAGTCAAGGCGCGCGCCGGGTCAATCTTCGCCGCCTCGTAATTGGTCGTGATTTTTGGCGCGACTTCCTCGATCTGCTCGCCCGCCAGTTCTGCGCCGAACGCGCCTGCTGCCTTGCGGATGCCAGCGCCAGCGGTCGCCCGCCCCAGCACGGCTTTTTCCAAACCCAGCTTGCCAGACACAGCACCGGCAACGCCGCCCACCACGCCGGGAAGGATGGAGCCATCAAGCGCCGCCTGTTCTGCCTGTTCCTGCGGCATCCCCTGCGCCAGCGCGGTACGCTTCAAGTCCTCGTAGGCCTCGCCACGCGCACCACCTGCATTCAGCGCCGCATTGGTGGCCATGGCAGTGCGCGTGCCGTACTGCGCAGCCAGTGCCGCCTCCCCTGCCGCGCCAACGCCGCGCGCAGCAGCTACGCCCTTTGCAGCGGCGCCAGCCAGCGCCCCAGTGCCCAAGGTGGCCGCCATGCTTGGCAAGTTCGTCACAACCAGGCGGGCCGCCTGCGCGGGGTCGTTCCAGTATTCCGATGCGGCGGTCCCAATCTGGGACATCACACCTTCCTTGCCGGCCTCCTGGATGCGTTGGTCCGTTGCCGCAATGCGCTGCTTGAGCACATCGCTCTGCTTGTCGCGCCAGTAATCAGCGTTGTCACGGAAGAACCCAGCCATGGCGCCGCTTGGCGCAACAAGGGATGGCGCTGCCCCCAAGGTTGTGTTTACGCCCTCGGCAAGCTGCACAGCCGTGTCGCCAAGTGCCTGACCCCATGTGCGCGCCGGCGCTGCTGGCGCGGCAGTAGGCTCCACCGCCTCGGGTGTGTACGCAATGCCTTCGTTGATGAGATCTTGAATGGAATAGACGCGGGGTGCTGGTTGCTTCTTCGAGGCTGCCATGTGTCGGGCTTTCGTCTGGGGTGTTACAGCAGGCGAAGCTGTTGCGCGCGCAACGCCTCGACCTTGGTCAGGGGTGCACCGCCCTGGGCGGCTTCGGCCACGCGGGCGGCCAGCGCCTGGCGGGCCATGGGGGATTCAAAGTCGTCACCCATCGACTGCGGCGAACGGGTTGCGCGCGGCTGCTCGGCGGGTGGCTGCTGCTTGCCGCTGTTGCGGAAAATCGATTCCATGACGGCCGGGCGCCCACTGCGGTACGAAGTTGCTTCCGGCTGTGCCGGCGCCGGTGCAGGTGCGCCGGCGCTCGGTGCTGGGCCTTTGCGCTCCGCAGGTGCGGGAGCTGGTGCCGGCTTTGCACCGGCCGGCGCCTTGAAGCCCATGGCTTCCAATGCGGCAGCGTCCATCACCTGCAGCGCCTGGGCATACGATTGGGCGTATGCAGCCGGGTCGCTGCGCACCGCGCGCAGTTCGCTGCCCACAGTGGCTGCAACATGGCGGTTGCGGTTTTCCGTGGCAAACGCATCCTCCATGGCGCGGTAAATCTGCTGCGCGCGCTTGCCCTGCTCGGCGGGCGTCAGCGGCTGACCATTTGCATCCACGGCGGCAGCTGCCTGCTCGAAGGCCACCGCCTGCGCCTTCTTGGCGTCGAAGCTGCCCAGTGGGTTGAACGCCGCGGGCGGCTGGGCAGCTGCGCCCGCGCGGCCGGCACCCGTGCCTGCCGCCATCTTTGTGGCCATGGCATCCACCTGCTTTTCACGCGCTGCAGCCAGGCGCTCTTGGATGGCCACCTTCTTGGCGTCCAGTTCCGCCTTGCCTTCGTCGCGGTACATGGCCAGGCGCTGGGCTGGTGTCACAGTGCGGTCCAGCATGTAGCCCAGCTGGATCAGCCCCTCCTGCGTGTTGGGCACAGCCATTGGCGTAGGACTGACAGTGCCATCCTCGCCCACCAGCCCCACCGTGCGCGTCTTGCCATCCGGGCTCACGATGAAGTCGATCTTGCGGCCTTTGAATGGGCCCGCCTCGTAGCCGTTGACCCCATCACGGAACCCGTCGAATCCGCCACCGATCCAGTCGCCCAGCTTCTGCTGGAACTTGAGCCCGGCCAGCTGCATGTCCGCAGCCTCACCCTGGCGCAGCGTGCTTTGCATCGACAGCGCCTTGTCATGTTGGCCGGCACGGCGGTAGGCATCCACCACGCGGGTGTTTTGCGCTTCGGGCGTGTTCGCATCGGCAGCGGCCTTTGTGGCGTCAGCCATGGTGGCGTATCGCTGGGCCCCCACGCGCATCGCTGGCACGGCCGGCATGTCGTTGCCATCGTCGTCCTTGAGCACATCGTTGGGCTGCTCCACCGTCATCGGTGTGCCGGCAGCCTGCAGGTCTGCATCCAGGCGGTCAGCGCGATCCCACTCCTTGCGCTGGCGGCCCTGCTGTTCTTCCTGCCATGCGTCCTGCTTGGCCTGGCGGGCTTTGCGCTCCGCATCTTCCTTGCCAGCGACAAGGCCCGTCCCAACGCCCGCAAGTACGGCGGCGATCCCTGAAAGTGCCCTGCTCATGCCTTTGCTCCTTTGGCCTTGGCCAGCTTGTCCACCTTGCGCGACAGGGCTGCAATCGCCGCCATGTTCATGCCGTTCATGGTGATCGGGTCAACCTGCTTTCCGCCTGGCGCAGCCTGTTCGCCCATGGTTGCCCGAACGTGCTGGGCCATGGGGCCTATGTGGGTGCCGCCATCTCCCGCGCCGTCCTTGTAGGTCCAGCGCGAAACTGGGGTGTTTTCAACAGCAGCAAGCGCCTGCTCATCAGTCACGGGCTTGATGTTCTTTTTCACGTTCTTGTCGGACGCCCACAGCTTCGCCCCGGCCATGCCGATGGTTGCCAGGTTCCCGATCAGCCCGCTATCCTTGCCCTCTGCCTGCGCCACCTGCCCATAGATGTTCCCGGCACTGTTGTTGCCTTGGATCGCGGTGTTGAACCCCTGCGCTGCCTGATTGGTCGCGTTTTGCGCCTGCGTCAGCGGCATCTGCCCCGTGGCTGCCGCGTTGTTGCCAGCATTGAGCGCAACCCCGGCGCTGGTGGCCTGGTTGCTCGCCAAGTTGCGCCCCAGGTTGGCGGCATCCATCTTTCGGGCGTATCCCTGCAACTCCACAGACTCGCGGGCCTTGTTGGCAGCCTGCGCCTTGCCCAGCGCGCCCGCCATCCCCATTTGGGTGGACATCGCAGCAAACTTCCCGTCGTTGGGGTTCACACCCATGCGCGTCAGCTGGCGCGACTGCTGGCCTTGTGCTGCTGCAACCTGCTGCTCCACGTCGGCAACAGCCTGGCCCGCCTTCTGCTCGCGCCGCGCTTCGGTGTCGTAGTTCTGTGCCGACTCGACAATGGCACGCTCCATAGGGCGGAACGTGCTTTGCTGGTAGTCCCAGTAGTTTTTGCTGATGGCATCGTTCTGGCGCATGGACGCCAGTTGGGTGTCGCTGACCTCCATGGCTTTGGCAGCGGCCTGCTCGCGCAGCGGCGCCTGTTCCTGGTAGGCCTGCTTGTACCAAGCAAGGGCCTCCTTCGAGATTTCAGCATTGGCCGCCGCCGCCTGGTTCATGCCACTGGTGTCGGGCGCGTCTGCACACATGGTCAATCCTTCATAAATTTGACAAACTCCAGCGCCACAGGCTGGTACTTCATGCGCCGCATCAGCACATCGGCGTTGTTGACGAGCTTGCTGTGGATGCGGATTTCTGGGACGCCAATGGCCCTCAGCGAAGCCTCTGCAAAGCGGATCAGCGCCATCACCGTGAATCCGCCGCGGTGCTCTGGCTTGAGGTACAGCGTGTCTTCTTGGGCGTACAGCGTCTGTGTGTGCGTGCTCTGCGCCAGGTACATGCGCAGGTTGCCCACCAACTCGGCGGTGACTACATGGCGCACGGTGAACTGCAGCATCCGGCCCGCGCGTTCGTGCGCCATGGCAGCCAGGTAGTCCGGCCTCATGGGCAACCCGGCTCGGTGCTTTTCTGTTTCTGCCCAATGCAGCACATGCAGCGCGTGCAGCTCATCGAGCACATGGGCAAAGCACTCTGCCTGAATCGTGTAATCGCCATGGGTTACGCGTCCAAACTGGTCGGGCGCAAACGATTGATCCACTGACGAGCTGGCAGCGACCTCAATGGCGACTGCGACTTCTGGGGTCAACACCTTGCCAAGATGTGCCCCGAGCGCTTGACGAAGTGGTGATGCGAGCACAGTGATCCCCGAGTGGCCGTGTCAGGCCTTCGGGGTACTTTCGGCTTATTTCCCTCGGAGTCAACGCATGCGCCGCTATGATGCGTCCGACTATTTACGGGGGATCAAGTGAAGTTGCTTTTGATTTTGGTTGCTGCTGCCGTGGCCGGATGCGCATCACCCACCGTCTCCGAAACAAAGGGGCCGGATGGCAGCACATTAAAGAATGTGAAATGCAGCGTTGATTCGCAAAAGTGCATGACTCTTGCTTCGGAGTCCTGCAAAAGCAGTGGAGGCACATACCAAGTCATCGGCAGCCACAGTAATGCCGGTGGCATTGGCGCTGACGCAATTCCCGGGCCCGTGACTTGGTTCAACATGACATTTGCATGTGGGCCTTCAGATGGTCGCTTACCCAGGTTTGAATTTCGCGGACCATCGGGGGACTCCAGCAATGGCCCAAGCATTACCAACTGCCGGGCAAGCGGCAAGTCTGTGAACTGCGTTTCCTATTGATCTGCAAAGCACAGCCGCAAGCCCCAACGTCACCACGCCGCCAACGCCACCCGCCGCCAGGTGTTGGGCGCCGTGCAGAAATACGCGTAGTTCGCATCCCAGGCAATCTGCCCCTGTGTTCCGGCCGCGGTTGCTGTTGCCGGCACGTTCGTCACACCCCCCAGCACTGTCTCGCTGCTAATCATGTGCAACGGACGCGCAGCCGGTGATGTGCGGTTGTACGATGTCAAGTACCCAATGCCGCCCGAGTAGGCCAACTCCAGGCCGACACCCGATGACGGCGGCTGGCTACCCGTTACACGTAGCGTCTTGGATACCTCCACGCGCCCATTGGCCTCCACTGCCACGCCGGAAGAATTCGAGTTCGTCACCTCCAGGGTGGCCTCTGTCGCGCTGTTGCCGGTCAGCTCCAAGGCGGTCCCGCTGTCGTTGACCACAGACATCACCGGCACGCCCGCCTGCGCACCCTTCACCCAGGCCACAGGGACAGCCCCGCCAACACTGCGCATCACCTGCAGCGGGATACCGCTCGTGTTGTCCGATCGCATGCGCAGGTACGGTGCATCCGTGGTCATGCCCAACGTCATCAGCTGTTTGTTGTTGGCAGTCATGCCGCGCAGCTCGCCGCGATCCAGCACCCAACGGTGAGTGCTGGCAGCTCCTGTAGTCAGCAGACCCTGGCCCAATCGGAACTCACCGTTGAACAACAGAGAATTCCCATCCCACAGCAGGCCGGTTGGCGCGATTACGGGAGTTCCGTTGACCGTGATGTCGCTGTAAACAATCCCACCAGTCCCCCCGGCGTAGAAATCTGTGTTGTAGTAACCAACGTAAAACGTAGAAGAATTGGGGGCGTTCCACACCACATAGGGTTCATTCGCCGTGATTCCGGTTGCCCCACCGTTGCTGCTAAAAATCACGTAATCGCCGAACACATAGCCATGGTTGGCAAGCGTGATCGCATTGGTGGATGCAGCAGCGCCACTCGTTGGCAGCGCTGGCTTGCCAAAACTCACCTTGTGCTGTCCGCCCGAGTAGCCCAGGAAGAAGCCTTTGCCCGTGTTGTAGTCCGTCTGCCCACCCCGGATGTGCCCGGTGTTCTCCACGCTGATCGTCTTGCCGTTGATGGCATCTGCTGCCAGTTGCGCGGCAGAAATCGTACCTGTCACCACCAGTGAGCCGTCGATGTAGGCCGCCACATCCACCCAGGTGCCAGGGTTCCCGGCCACACTGCACTCCTTGGCACCACCCGTGTAGCTCACGATGTCCCCCTTGATGGGAGTGGTGGGCACCGCACCGGCTGCGCTGGCAATGCTGGCGATTTGGGCTGCCGCCGTCGTTGCGCTCCAGGCCCCGGTAATCTTGGTCACGATGTTTCCACGCACGCCGGTACTCCCTGCGCCACCCGTGGCGCCCGCTTTCTGTTTGTAGATCGCCTGGGCCGCGTAGGCTGTAGCGCTCGTGCCATCGGGGCGGGTGTAGGCAATGGCGTACTCCACGCGCGCCGTTTCGGCCGTGGCGGCGCTGTGCGCAGCAATGGTCGCCATGGCGGTGCCCGTGCCAGAAGCCTCCCCTGGGGTGATACCAGTGCCCGTGCGCGACACGCCTGTGATGGTGCAGGCCACACCGGACACAAACACCTGCAGCGTGGTGCCCGACCCCGCGTAGGGCGAAGCCACGGCCACCGTGCCGGCCGAGTCGCTGGGCAAGGCGTGCGACGGGTTGCTCACAGCCACCACCGGGGCGTCCACCCCATCGACCGTGCGCACCAGGGTCACGGCATCCGTGATGCCATCGCACACCGTCGTCACCACCACCTTGGTGTTCGCCCCGAAGTCCGCCTTGCGCAAGTAGGCCGTGCTGGTGGCCACGGCAGTGTTCTGCGTGACAACGCTCCCACCAGAGGCCGCCGTGTAAAGCGTGACCGTAGGCGATGTGGCCCAGGTGACGTTGGCAGTGGTGTTCTGCTTGAGCACATCCAGCCGGATAGCGTCCGGCGTCTGTACCGCATTGGCGCTGTTGACCTTGAACACCAGGCTGTCGGCGGTCAGGATGGCCGTCTTGGCGTTGGCTCCGTCTGCCCCGTTGGTGCCATTGGTCCCGTTCGTGCCGTCCGACCCGTTGTAGGACAGCAGGCGCGCGGCCGCCCACTCCGTGTAGGCGATGGCGTCGGTATCCGTCACGCTGGCGGCCGTGGCCATGGTCGCCCACAGGTACTGCCCGCCGCTGGCCGGAATGGTGGTGGACCAGGTGCCTGCGCCCGAGGTAGGCAGCGTGCCCGACAGCGCCTTGGTGGAGAACGTCCAGGCGGCATCCGCCCCAGGGTTGGTGATGGATGGCGCCGTGCTGCTGGCCGTGCGCATGTAGAGGTACACCGTCGCCGTGTTCAGCCCGTTGGCCCCATTCGCCCCATTCGCCCCATTGGTTCCATTGGTTCCATTGGTTCCGTTCACCCCGTTGTCTGCCAACTTCACGGGGCTTGACCACTCTGCCACCGGGATGCTGTCACTGTCCGTTGCACTGGCGGCCGTGGCCACCGTCACATACAGCGGGTCCGTGCCAGCGGGTGGAGCGCTCGCCCAGCCGGTGCCTGATGGCAGTGTCAGCGTTTTGGTCGAGAACGTGTAGCTGGATGCACCGCCGCTGCCGTCCGACGTGCCCCCCGGCTTGTGCGCCGTGGTCAGGGTCGTAGCCGAGCGCCGATAGGCAAACACCTGGGCCACATTCTGCCCAGCTGCCCCGGCATCCCCCTGCTCACCAGAGATTCGCACCGCCGTACCCCAGGCAGGCGCCGCTGCGGGTGGCACCACCACGCGCGTCTGCATCCACAGGTATTCCCCCGTGCCCAGGCTGGGTGGCGCCGTGGTGTAGCCGGTCGTGGGCGCCGTGGTGCTGCTAGTGTTCTTGGCGTACTGGGCCTCCAGATACTGTCCCGCCGCCCCGTTGGCCCCGTTCGCCCCGTTGGCCCCGGCCGCGCCGTCCAGCCGAACCGGAGTGGACCATGACCCGCTCACCGCATTGGTCAGCACATCCCGCAGTGCCGTGCTCATGTACAGCGGGTTCGACCCCGAAGGCGGTGCGTCGCTCCACCCCTGGGCCGTGGGCTCGCTGGCCGTGCTGGGCGCCGATGGTGCCGATGCCGCCCGGATGAATACGTAGTCGGTATAGAACCCGCTCACCCCCTGCAGAGCCTTGGTCAGCACAAAGTCCTTGGTCAGTGTCGGCCCACCCGTCACCGCCGCCTGCAGGGTGATAACTGCCGTCTTGGTTGCATCGGGCCAGGAGCCTTTGGCCGTGGCGCTGTAGGCGCCCGTGCTACTGTTGATGCTGGCCGTCACCCCTTGGCCGTTGGCAGCAATGGAGTACGTCACCCCGCTGGTCAGCTTGGTCGCCCCTCGATACACCTCCATGGTGCCCGTGGCCGCGCCAAACCCACCCGACACAGGGGCGCCAGAGCTGTTGCAGGCCACGCCCGCAGAATCGTTCGTCAGCCGAGCCGTGTACGCATCGGCCCCGTCGCGCAGCTTCACCAGCGTCACAAAGTCGGTGTACGTTGTGCCCCCATCCGTCAGCGTGATGCTGAACGCAGCGGTATCGCCCGTCAGGTTGGCCACATTGATGGTGGCCGTGCCCACCGCCCCGGCAGCCGTCACCGTCACATCGGCAGGCATGGAGCCCGAATACCCCGACAGCGCCGCCCACTCCAGGGTGCCGGTCAGCGATCCTGTCACGTTGGCCGTCAGCGTCACCGTCGTGTTGACGGGGCTGCCCGCTGCGTCGTACTTGAAAATCTGGCTGCTGTACGACAGGTAGATGCCCGACTCGGACGTGATCTCATCCAGGGTCGGCCCGGTGGCGCCGCCCACCTTGAGCGAGCCGTTGATATAGACCGTGCCCGTCACCGTGTCCACGCCGAAGGGGATGCGTGCCGCGCCAGGGTTTGCCGGGTCAATCTCCCCGGAGCCTGTGCCCACCGTTTCGCTCGCGCCCACAAAGGCGATCTTGTCGGCCTGCAGAATCAGCGCCGATGAGCCTACGCCCGCCGCACTGCTGGTCGCCGCCAGGCCAATCCCGGCCACCGCGCCACCTGCGTTGAGCTTGAGGGTGTACTGGGCCTCCAGTCCGTCTGCGCGGCTGGCCACGGCGCTCATGCGCTCCTCGATCTTGGCGCTGTTGCCAGTGCCTGCGTTCACATAGGTCGAGCCATTCCAGCGGTACAGAAGTTCTGCGTCGTTGGTCAGCGGGTTGGCGTCTGCATCAGGGTTCGTCACCCGGTAAAACTTGCGCGGGTCGCCCACTGGAACCGCTGACACCAGCGCAGCCAGGGTGGCATACGGAGATGCCGGCAAAGTGGGCAGCAGGTCGGTCGAAGCCACATCCACCGACAGCCGAGCCTCCAGCTGGGTGATCTGCTCGGCACGAGCCTCGTCCGCCGTGGCGCTCACCGCCTGCACTTCGCGGATACCCGCCTGCGCCGTTTCCACTGCCGCCGTCAGCGTCTCGGTCGCCACCGACAGGGACCGGGCCTGATCCTGAATCACCGTCTCCACGCGGCGAATGTCTGCCCCACGCTGGGCAGCCTCATCCAGCACGCTGCGCTGCAGGGCTGCGCGCACCTCGGCGGCCAGGCCATCAAGTCGCGTCGGGTCGTCAATCTGCTGCTGCAGGCGCTTGAAAACTCCAGATGCCGCAACCGCGTCGGCAAATGCCTGCGCCGAAATCGAGGCCTGCACTCCACCGCCAAGATCCACGGCCAGCCCGCCCAGGTCAAATTGCGGTTGCGCAGACAACATGCGCGTCAGCCGGGAGACATCCACACCGGCCAGGTCACGCACCGTCAGGGCTCGCTCCATCGCGTCACCGCGCGAGCCTTCGCGCACCTCCAGGCGCTCCGTCACAGCAGCCACCCACCGGGCGAGCGCCTGGTCGCTGGGGTTCACCCGAGGAAGGGCGGGGAGTTTTGCCTTGGTGGTGCTCATACGGATTGCAGCTCCTGCGTGTTGCCGGCGACCACCACACAGGTGATGCGGGCCGTGGATTCGACTTCGACCTCATATTCCAGCCAGCGGCCGGTCGGGAGGCGTTGGGGGTTCGTGTTGGTCACCGTGGCCGTGTGCCGCAGCACGCCGTCACCGTAGATGCGCACCGTCACTGGCGCGGGCGCCGTCTGGTCGCCGTACACCTTGAGCCAGGCCATGCCAGCCTGGGCGGGCATCGTCATGCGCTTGGACTTCCAGCGCCCCGTGCGGCGCGTGCTGCCGGCAAACGTGGCCAGGATGGATGTGCCACTCGCCACAAAAAGCGTGTCGCTCACCAGCTCCCCATAGACCGCATCGGCCTGCAGGTCTACCCGGGAAAGTTTCTTGGCCGCCAGGTCAAACGCCAGGCAGCCTTTGGTGCCGTTGTTGTAAAACAGGTAGTACACGCCCTCATGCTCCGTCGCAAACATGGAGCTTGGGGCCAGGGCCTGCCAGTCCTCGCGGGTGTAGAGCCCTCGGCTAACCACCTTCACCCCGCTGGGGTCGGCCACGCACAGACCGTCAGGTGACGCGAACAGCACACCGCCCTGCACCGCTGCAATTGAACGGGCGGATGCACATGCCTGGTTGCTTTCCATCTTCACCGCCGACATCGAGGCCGAATCCGCGCCGCTGATGAAGTACGGGTTGCCCGTGGTGCCCACAAACAGCGTCTGCCCGAACACTGCCATGCCCACAATCGGGTACTCCGTGGTCACCTGGTACTCAACCGGCCAGGCATATGGCACGTAGGGCTCACAAAACGCCACCGTCTGGCCCGTGAATCCGGCCATGATCCCGTTGGGCATTCCAACCAGCCCGCGCAGCGTGTCTGGTGGCTCGGCCCAGGTCGAAGTGGGCAGCACCTCGCCAAGTGCAGCGCCGGCCACGTTGTCGATAAAGCTGCCCACGGAAATCGGCTGCTCGGTCACGAATTGAAACGCTGCCGTGTTGGACCCCGCATTGCTGCGGTACAGGCGCCAGTAGGTGATACCCCGGCTGGCGTAGCTCACGCCGCCTGGCAGCGCAGGGCGCAGGACGGTAACGCTGTCGTTTTGATCCACCCCAAGCATGTCACTCACAGGGGATGGCGCCGATTCCTCACCCCAGTCTGTACCGACGGTGGCCACATAGAACCGCGTTTCGACCTCGCGGCGCACCGCATACGGGACCAGGATCATCACACCGCCCAAGGTGGTGATGAGGCTCTGAATTTCCGAATCAGGCCGACTGATCCGGTCCCACAAAGCCATGGCCTTTTCTTCCATGGCCTTCACCAGAGACGATGAGCGCTGCTGAACCGCAAGGATACTGTCACGAACCTCTGCCACCCGGGTTTGCGTCACGGACTTGGCATCCACATACGCCTCCAAGGCCACCTGATAGGCAGCCAAAGCAGCGTCGTAGTCCACCCAGGCAGTGCTCCGCACGTAGCTCCCGCCCTCACCGCCCACACCATCAAGAACGTACTGCTCCACGGTCGGCTTGGTCGGCGCAGTCGGGCGCGTAGGCGGCACCGTCACAACGATAGACCCCGCCAGAGCAGCAAACTCCTGCGTCAGCGCATCGACCTCCGTTTTCTCGCGCGGGGCGTACTCATCGGGGTCAAGGATCTGCGCCGCCAGGGTTGTGATGGACCCCACCATGCCCGTATTGAGGAAAGGCGTTACACCGTCTGGCCCCAGCAACGCGGCAAGGGCCGGGCCGCATGTCGCGGCATTGAGAATTGGCCGGTACGCACGGCAGGCCAGCGGCAAAAACAGCTTCCCGTTAGAGCCGCGCCGTCCCCCCAGGCCAAAAAGAGCCGCTTCGTCCGCGCTGCCAACGGGCACGGCCGATATTTCCGCGAACAGGCACCAGGTCATCGCCTTCAATTCATTGGGCAATGGGCTGTACTCATGCCCGACCAATCCGTAATTGCTGCTCGGCGCTACCAACCCTGGCTGCTTGTGCTCCCCTATGGTGGTACGAATCGCCCGCGCGCCCTCGCCGTAGCAGAACGCTTCCGCCTCTTCCCAAGTCACCTCACCCACCGCCGTCACTGTCACCACGGGCTTGGCCGGTGATGGCACGCCCAGCTGGCGGTCAGCACCCGTGATGTCCATGGCGCGCGGAGGCTGCGCGGTTCCGCTGTCGATGCTGTAGTAGGTGCGCTTGTTCACATCCCCGTTGATCTGCCCACGCACATAGCTGCGGGCCTGCGTGCTGGTGATCCAGGGTTGTGTGGGGTCGATGCGAAACAGCGACTTGGCAGCCGCCACCGACGTTCCAGCGGACACATCGCTCTTGAGCGGTCGAAACTCCGCGGTGCCAGCGAACAGGTTACTGTTCTCCTGCGCGGCAGCATCCGGCAGAGCCCGCGCAGACACGGACGGCATCTCGCCGCCGAAGTTCTCAATCTTGATGACGGCCATGGGTGGCGCTCCCTGTCATTGGCCAGGCTTCACGGAGGGTTCGGACATCAGACGCGTGCCCATCTATAATTGCGCCATGAAAACAATTGACCTCACTGGCGCGCGGTTTGGACGGTTGACTGCACATAAAAAACTCCCATCCCTTAAACCGGGTGACGGGTTCAGATGGCTTTGTCACTGCGACTGTGGTGGGACTGCAGTTGTGAAAGCGCGACTTCTGACCTACAAAAACGGCACGCGCAGTTGCGGATGTCTCTTGGTGGAAAAAAACAGATCGCGCCCAGTTCGTAATTCGACAAACTTGAAGCATGGGCACACTGCGCGCCAAGTAAGCCCGGAGTACAAAACTTGGTCGAGCATGATCCAGAGGTGCACCAACCCGAAGTTTGTCGGCTTTACCTACTACGGCGGCCGAGGAATTCGCGTGTGCCAAGAGTGGTTGGACTCCTTTGAGCAATTTCTCGCGGACATGGGGCCAAGGCCTGAGAATCATTCGATTGACAGAATTGACCCAAATGGCCCGTATGCAAAAGGAAACTGCCGATGGGCAACCAACACGGAGCAGGCGCTGAATAAGCGCAACCACCGGCGAGTCGAGGCTTTCGGGGTTGAAACGAGTTGCGCGGATTTGGCGGCGCAGCATGGAATTCCAGAGCGAACAATTTATCGCTGGGCTCAAATATCCAACGATGTCACAAGGCAGATTACCGATCGACATTTGAAGGCCAAGCCTCAATAAGCATTACTGCGTCCGAAGCGTGCCGGTCAGCCGATTCCGCCACGCTTCGATATTCGTTGACGCACGCCCCGAATAGCTCTGCTGCGGTGTCGGCTCGCGTAATGAGGGCGGCGGTGGAAGCACCGGGGAGACTTGCACGGAATTCGTAGAGGGTGCCGCGCAGCCCATCAACAGTGCGGCGGGCAGTATCAGCATCAGCGCGCAGCTTCGTTTCGCGTTTCGTTGCTTCATTGATGGCCTCCTGGTAGTTTTTGGTGATGGCGCGCTCGTCGGCGCGGGCCTGGCTCACAGCATCCAGGCGCTCATTCGTCTGCTCCAGCCGGACCTCGGCCACAGCGGCGTCCATGCGAGCGTCCTGAAAGAACCAAGCGGCAAGTGCAGCGAGCAGGACTGCAGCGACATGGGTGTAGATCACGACACGCCCTCCCGGCACAACTTGCGCTCGGCCTGGCGGCGGTTCTGCAGGCCCTGCACGTACTTCCCATCGGCGTAGCTCCAGTTCGGCGTGCCATCCGGACGCCGCGCAATCAGGTCACAGCCCACCAGCACATTGCCTGCGTTGATCTGCCGCACGGCTGCGCTGCTGCACGCGCCGTCCTTGCCCACGTTGATGGCGAAGACCGTCAGGCCAATGAGGCGGCTCGCAGTCAGGTAGTCCCAGTTCACGCAGCCCAGTACCGCGTAGCCGTACTCCAGCAACGTGGTCTTGTTCACCTCGCGGCACTGGTCGTCGGTCAGCTTGGCCCCTACTGGCGCGGCCCAGTCCGTTCGCCCCGCGCAATAGGTCGGTAAGCCACCGGCCAGGTGGTCGCGGTACACCTGCAAAATGTTCCCCTCCCAGCGCTCCAGCGTCGAGAAAGCCAGCGGGCTGGTCAGGGCGGCCAGCAGCACGGCCGGAATGGCTCCCTTGCGCAGCAGGGCAATCGGCTTCTGCGGTGCGCGCGGCAGGGTGAACGTCATTGGTACAGCCCCATCTTGGCCGCGTGCTCACGCCGGTCACGGTCAATGCGTTCTGCGTGCTCCTGGCGCTCGCGCTCAGCACGTTCCTCGATCAGCTTGCGCTCGGCCACGTACACCCGGCGCTTGTGCACCGTCTGGTACACCTGCAGCACAAAGCCCAGCAGGCCGATCACCATGCCGAACACGATGGCGAACTCGTTGAGCGTCAGCCCGCCGATGAACGCCGTGGCCCCGCCGCCGTAGGTCATGCCCGTAGCAAGCTTGGAGCCTGCGAACGTGGTTGCGTGGGTGGCGACTTGCTCTGTCGCCTGCTGCTTGAGTGTCATTGCGTGCTCCGGTAATCACGGTGGAGCTGCGCACGCGACACCTCCGCCTCAAACGCCTTGCGGCAGTGGTGTTGCTCCAGAGGGGCAAACAGCAGGTCGATCAGTGGCCGGAAAAGGCGGCCCAGCAACCGCCCCTTTTGCTCCGTGCGCCACGCTGCGGCAGACATCGTTTCGTCTGGGTGGCCTGCGCCCAAGGTCAGCAGCACGTATGCAAGCTGGTCTAGGGCAATCAGTAAATTGAGGGCGCGCTGCTTCACTAGATCACCCACAGCCTTGCTTGCTCTGCGCCTGCCAGCGCCAGGGCTTCGGTCAGCTCTGGCACAGTGGCCTGGATGACCGTGTTATCAGCCAGCACCCAGGTGACGGACGGCGCGCCAGTGGCCTGCATTGCCAGCACGGCGCGTGTCATGCGGGTCTGGCTTGTCTCGTCACCGTCAAAGGTGTGGCCTGCTTGGGTGGTCACTTTGATGGCGTCCACGGCGGCCTGCCGCTGCGCCTTGGCTTGTTCGCGGGCGGCCTGAATGGCCGCGGCCTGGTTGGCAGCGACTTCTTCGGCGGGGAGCGGGAACACCTCCCACTGCTGAGTCCATTGGCCGTCAATCAGCACCGGAGTGGCCGCGCGAACGCCGTGGGTGATCGGATCGTAGGCGGGCGGCTCGGCGGGTGTCAGCTGGTGGACGCGAAACTGCTCGCACTGCTCAGGCGTGAGCGTGTGCGCGGGCTGAAACACCGTGTCGCTGAACTCGATGTTGCCCGATGGCAGGTCGCGCAGGTACTGGTTTTGTTCGTTCAGTTGAATGTGCATGGTGGGGCTCCTGTTACTCGGTGTAAACGCCTGTGTAGATTTGGCCGTTGTAAACCGTAGCCGCCAATTTGGTGCCGTCAGAAGATGAGGCTATGGAGTTCCAGTTCCGGTTTGTCCCACGCGCCGTCCATGTCACACCGCTGTCGGCGCTTGTGTAGATTTGGCCGCCGCTAGTCACCGACGCCGCC
>CAZANT010000013.1:0-7754 GCA_964486575.1 uncultured Burkholderiaceae bacterium
TCATCGGGCCCTCGAACGTGCTCATGCCGTAGAACGACAGCGAGACGATCAGGAAGCGCAGCACCGGGTCGTCGCGCAGCTTGTGCCAGGCGCCGGACAGCGTCATCACGCCGTTGATCATCCCGCCCCAGCTGGGGGCCAACAGAATCAGAGAGAAAACCATGCCGATGGACTGCGTCCAGTCGGGCAAGGCGGTGTAGTGGAGGTGGTGGGGGCCGGCCCACATGTAGGTGAAGATCAGCGCCCAGAAATGCACGATGGACAGGCGGTAGCTGTACACCGGACGCTCGGCCTGCTTGGGGATGAAGTAGTACATCATCCCCAGGAAGCCGGCGGTCAAAAAGAAGCCCACCGCGTTGTGGCCGTACCACCACTGCACCATCGCGTCTTGCACGCCCGCATAGACCGAGTAGCTCTTCATCCAGCCGGCCGGCACTTCGGCGCTGTTGACGAGGTGCAGGATCGCCACCGCCAAAATGAATGCGCCGTAGAACCAGTTCGCCACGTAGATGTGCCTCACCCGGCGTTTGCCGACGGTGCCGAAGAACACGATGGCGTAGGACACCCACACAAGGGTGATCAGGATGTCGATCGGCCACTCCAGTTCGGCGTACTCTTTGCCGGTGGTGTAGCCCAACGGCAGCGTGATGGCGGCGGCCACGATCACCGCCTGCCAACCCCAAAAGGTGAAGGCCGCCAACTTTGGCGCAAACAACGGGACCTGCCCGGTGCGCTGCACGACGAAGTAACTGGAGGCAAACAGCGCGCAGCCACCGAACGCGAAAATCACCGCGTTGGTGTGCAGCGGCCGCAAACGACCGTAGCTCAGCCAGGGAATGCCGAAGTTCAGTTCGGGCCAGGCCAGCTGGGCGGCAATGAACAGGCCGACCAGCATGCCGACCACGCCCCACACGACGGCCATGAGGGAAAACTGGCGCACCACCCCATCGTGGTAGAGCGCTGGAGAATCCGGAGAAAGGGTCTTCATGAGATGCACCTGAGGTTGACGTGACCAGTGTCCCGCCGGTGCGCGGGGCCGGTGTTGATGCACATCAATCGGAACGCAGAATCCGTTCGCCTTCGGCGTCCAGCGCGTCAAATTGCCCGCGCCACACCGCCCAGCCCAGTGCGCCCAGGATCAGCAGCGCCAGCACGACCGACAGCGGGATCAGCAAAAACAAGACGTCCATCAGACCGCTCCTGGGGTGGTTGTCAGCCGGGCCAGCCGGGCGGCGTTGGCGACCACGCCCAACGAACTGGCGGCCATGCCCAGCCCAGCCAACCAAGGTGGCAAAGCGCCCACCAGCGCGAGCGGCACGCACACCAGGTTGTAAGCGGCCGCCCAGAAGAGGTTTTGGGCCACCACCCGGTGCGACTGGCGGCCGTGTTGCAACAGCATCCGGACCGAGTCGAGTTCCGGGCCCAGCACCACCACGTCGGCCTGCGCCTGGGCCAGCGGCACCGCCTCGCCCATGGCCACCGACACGTCGGCGCAAGCCAGCACCGGGCCGTCGTTCAGGCCGTCGCCCACCATCGCCACGCGGTGACCGGCGGCTTGGAGGGCTTGGACGTGTGCCAGCTTGTCTTCCGGCGAGCGCTGGGCCCAGGCCTGCGGGATGCCGGTGCGCGCGGCCAGCCGGGCCACGGCGTCGGGCTGGTCTCCCGACAGCAGTTGCACCGTGAGGCCCATGGCCCGCAGCGCGGCCACGGTGGCCGCCGCGTCCGGTCGCAGCACTTCGTCCACCTCGAAGCGGGCCAGCCAGCCCGCACCGTCGGCCAGGTGAACCTGCAGTGCGCCCGTGGGAGGCAGGCCATTGGGCGCACCGCAGAATTGGGCGCTGCCCAGCCGGAGGTGATGGGCCACCCCGTCCAGGGTCAACTGGCCCGACACGCCCTGACCCGCCGCTTCTTGGACCTGGTCCCATGCACCCACGGCCGCGGTGCTGGCACGGGCCACGGCGCGCGCTGCAGGGTGCTGGGACCAGCTGGCCAGGTCGGCGGCGAGGGCCAGCGCCTGTGCGCCGTCGGCCCCGGGGCGCAGTGCGCCGAGTTGGGCGCTCATGCGGTCTTCGGTCAGGGTGCCGGTTTTGTCGAACACCACCGTGTCCACCTGGGCGCTGGCTTCCAGCGCGGCCAGTTGCCGCACCAGCACGCCGCGGCGGGCCAATGCGCCAGCGGCCGCGACCGAGGCGGCCGGGGTGGCGAGCGACAGCGCACACGGGCAGGTGACGATGAGCACCGCCACCGCCACGCTCACCGCGTGGGCAGGGTCGGTCGACCACCACCAGGCGGCTGCGCTGACGCTGGCCAGCAGCACCAGTGCCAAGAAGGGGCTGGCCAGGCGGTCGGCCAGACGGGCCCAGGGTGGGCGTTGCACCGCGGCCTGGGCCATCAGCGCGACAATGGCGGCGTAGCGGGTGCCAGTCCCGACCTGGTCCACGTGAACGGTCAACGCGCCGTCCAGGTTGTGGCTGGCTGCCACCACCGCATCGCCCTCACCCCGCCGCAGCGGGTGCGATTCGCCGCTGAGCAAAGCTTCATGCACATGGCCTGAACCCTGGGTCACGGTGCCGTCCACTGGAAACACGTCACCGGGCCGAACGCGGATGAGATCGCCCACCACAAGCGCACTGACCGGCACCTGCTCCACGGTCCCGTTGGGCAAGCACCGCTCGGCTTTGGCCGGCAGGCGGCGCATCAGCGCCTGCAGCGAACCGCTGGTTTTGTCGCGCAGGCGTTGCTCGAGCAGGCGGCCGCTGAGCAGGAAGAAGACGAACATGGTGACCGACTCGTACCAAGTTTCGCGGCCCCAGGGGCCTGTGGGATCGAACGTGGCGGCGGCACTGGCACCGAAAGCGACCAAGATGCCCAAGGCGACCGGGACGTCCATGCCAAGCCGGCGGTGCCGGAGGTCGCGCAGCGCGGCCTGAAAAAAAGGCCAGCAAGCGAACAGCACCACGGGCAGCGTCAAGGTCCAGGCTGCCCAGCGCAGCAAACCCGCCATGTCGGGGGCGATGTCACCGGGCGCGGCCATGTAGGCGGGCACGGTGTACATCATCACTTGCATCATGCAAAAGCCGGCCACCAGCCAGCGCCACAACAGCAACCGTTGTGCGTTCTGCACCTGCTCGGTGGCAGAAGTGCCTTGAACGGGCAAAGCGGTGTTGCCAGCGCGCCGGAGGGCTGGCAGCCAGTCGGGCGGCCCCCCCTGCGCCGGTGCCCACACCAGCCGCGCGGTGGCGGTCGCTCCATTGACCTCGGCCGACAGCACACCCGGCGACCGCAGCAGGGCTTGTTCCACAATGAGGCTGCACGCCGCGCAATGCATGCCGTTCACAGCCAGTGTGATTTCACGCTGGCCGGGTGCCTTGTGAACCGGGGTGCTGAGGGCGTGCCACGCGTTGGGGGACGACGCAGGTGCGTCCCCTTTGGGCGGCGCAGGCACGGCGGGGGTCGAATCGGGGGCAGCGAGCACAACGGTCATGGGCCAAGGCTAGTGCCGTCTGGCCGTTCGGGCATTGACACACGTCAAGCGCCTGCGTTTTTTTTAGGGTGGGATGGGTCCCAAGCCGCCAAGTCACCAAGCCAACAAGGCAGCGGGGGGCATGTGGGTAGACTGGCGCAGAGACAGGGTTCTGGGCGGCCCATCGCCGCATCCGACCGAGCAGCCACTTCAAGGGGACCAACCATGAACTTCATTGCGATCCTGCCCACGTTGCTGGTGGTGGCGTTGGCCCTGGTCATGTTCGGCCTGGGCCTGTCGCTGGTGACCGACGACTTCAAGCGCCTCACCCAGCACCCCAAGGCGGTGCTGGTGGCGCTGCTGCTGCAGGTGGTGGTGTTGCCGCTGGCCTGCTACGGGCTGGTGGTGGCGCTGCAGGTGCCACCGGTGTTTGCGATTGGCCTGCTGCTGCTGGCGGCGTCGCCGGGGGGCGTCACAGCCAACCTGTTCAGCCATTTGTTTGGCGGCAATGTGGCCATGAACATCTCGCTCACCGCGATCAACACGGTGCTGTCCATTGTCACGCTGCCGCTGATCGCCAACCTGGCGATTGCCGCCTTTGTCAACACCGGCCAGGTGGTGCCGCTGCAGTTTGCCAAGGTGGCCGAGGTGATTGCGGTGGTGCTGGTGCCGGTGGCGCTGGGCATGGCGGTGCGGCAGAAGTCGCCGGCCTTCGCGGCGCGCATGGACAAGCCCATGAAAATTTTCAGCGCGCTGGTGCTGGCCACCATCACCGTGCTGGCGATTGCCAAGGAGTGGGACGCGTTGGTACGCTCTTTCGCCACCATCGGCACGGCGGTGATCGCATTCAACCTCGTCAGCCTGCTGGCCGGTTACTTTGTGCCGCGCGCCACCGGGTTGGACAAGCCACTGTCCACCGCGATCGGCTTCGAGATCGGCATCCACAACTCGACCCTGGCGATCTTCATTGCGCTGTCGGTGTTGCAAAACTTCGAACTGGCGCTGCCCGCCGCCGTCTACTCGGTGGTGATGTACATCACCGCGACGCTGTTTGGTCTGGCGGTGCTGCGGCCACGCCGCTAGCGCGCAGGCGCTGGACGTCTTCGGTGGGGCTGCTGCCAAACGCCCGCTTGAACTCGCGGTTGAACTGCGACACGCTGTCGTAGCCCACCCGCAATGCGGCGGCGCTGGCGCGCTCGCCGTCGTGCGCCATCAGCAGCCGCGCCTTGTGCAAGCGGATGCTTTTCAGGTACTGCAGCGGCGAGTTGGAGGTCACCGCCTTGAAGTGGTGGTGGAAGCTGGTGACGCTCATGTGCGCGTCCCGCGCCAGGGTGTCAATGTCCAAGCCGTGGGCGTAGTCGGCGTGGATGCGCTTGAGCGCCCGCGCGATCTTGCTGAAATGGGTGTGTTGCGCTGCCAGGTTGCGCAGCGCGCCGCCGTACGGCCCCTGCAGCACGCGGAACACGATCTCGCGCACCAGTTGCGGCCCCAGGATGCGGCTGTCGCTCTCCGAGCCCAGGCACTGCAGCAGGCGGCAGCTGGCGTCTTCCAGCGCCTCGGTCATCGGTGCCGAGCAGATGCCGCGCGGCATCTCGCGGAACACCGCGTTGCCGTCGTCCAACTGCAGCAGCAGCTCCTGGATCAGGGCCGGCTGCAGGCTGACCGACAGGCCCAGCAGCGGCGCCTCCGGCGTGGCGTGGGTCTCGCACTCGAACGGCAGCGGGACCGAGAGCACCAGGTAGTTGTCGCGATCGTAGCAGTAACGCTCGCCACCGAGGTAGCCAATCTTGTGGCCCTGCCCCACGATCACCACCGACGGCTCGTACACCAGCGGCGCGCGTGGAAAGCTCTGGGTGGTGTGCATCAGCTTGACGCCGTCGATGCGGGTCGGGTGAATGCCCTCCTGGAGCGCCAGTCCGCTCAGTAAATCGGGCAAGCGGGGGCGGCGTGCGGTCTCTGGGGCGATGGTGCGGTGGGTCATGCGGTTTCACGAGGCCCGTACAGTGCCTGATGGGGCCAATCCAGTATGCCACCTGCGACCGAAGCGCAGGCCCGTCCCTGCTGAATTTGGCAGGATTGTGCAAGCCTTGCGCAGGATTTGCCTTGGGTTTTGGACCTCTGTCCCGAACAATCGGACCATTCCATCAACGCGGCCAAAACCCTTGAGCGCGCGCACGTTGCTCCACTGAACGAAAGGCACACCATGACCACTCTGGACATCAACCAGCGGCCCTACCGGGTCGACCTGGCCGGCGACACCCCGCTGCTCTGGGCCCTGCGCGACGAGATCGGCCTGACCGGCACCAAGTTCGGCTGCGGCATCGCCGCTTGCGGCGCCTGCACCGTGCACATCAACGGCGTGGCCACACGCTCGTGCATCACCCCGATCGCGTCGGTCGGCAACCGCAAGGTCACCACCATCGAGGCGGTGGCCACCGGGCCGCAGGGCAAGGTCGGCCAGGCGGTGCAAAACGCCTGGGTGAAACACGACGTGGCCCAGTGCGGCTACTGCCAGAGCGGCCAGGTGATGAGCGCCACCGCGCTGCTGCAAAAGAACCGCAAACCGACCGATGCCGACATCGACGCCGCCATGGCCGGCAACGTCTGCCGCTGTGGCACCTATGTGCGCATCCGCGCGGCCATCAAAGACGCGGCCAAAACACTGGCCTGAACAGGAGAAAAACATGCTTTTCAACGATGTTCAAGCCAATTTTGAGTCAAATGCGGCCCAAGCCGAAGTAAACGCTGGCGATTCAGCTACAAATACCATAGCATTTGGCGACCAAAGCCGCCTGCCCCGCCGCCGCTTCCTGAAGATTGCCGGGGCTTCCGGCTTTGCCCTCGGGCTGTTCCCCGCCTGTGCGCCGCTGGCAGGCAAACCGGCCGCTGCGGTGGCCGACGCACCCGTAGCGGCACCCGCCGACGCGTCGGGCCTCAAGCCCACCCAGCAGCCCAGTGCCTTTGTGCGCATTGCGCCGGACGGCACCACCACCGTGGTCATCAACCGGCTCGATTTTGGACAAGGCGTGCAAACCGCGTTGCCGATGATCCTGGCTGAAGAGCTGGACGCCGACTGGGCCCAGGTGAAGAGCGTGCACGGCGACGCCAGCCCGGCCTACTTCGACCCCGGTTTTGGCATGCACCTGACCGGCGGCTCCAACACCATCAAGAACTCTTACACGCAGTACCGCGAACTCGGCGCCCGCACCCGTGCCATGCTGGTGGCCGCCGCAGCGGCGCAGTGGCAGGTGCCCGCGGCTGACCTGCGCACCGAGCGCGGCTTCGTGATCGGCCCCGGCGGCAAGAAGCTCGGCTACGGCGCGTTGGCCGAGGCCGCGATGAAGCTCCCCGTGCCGGAAAAAGTCACGCTCAAAGACCCCAAGCAGTTCCGCCTCATCGGCCAGCCCACCGGCCGTATCGACGCGCGCGACAAATCCAGCGGCAACCAGTCCTACGGCATCGACATGCGCCTGCCCGGCCAGCTCACCGCCGTGGTGGCGCGGCCACCGGTGTTCGGCGCTAAGGTCCAGTCGCTCGACGACAGCGACGCCAAGGCCATCCCCGGTGTGAAAGCCGTGCTGCGCGTGCCGACCGACCGCGGCGGCGAGGGCGTGGCGGTGCTGGCCACCGGCTACTGGGCCGCCAAGAAGGGCCGCGACGCCTTGAAGCTGACCTGGGACACGGCGGCAGTGGAGAAGGTGGACAGCGCGAAACAGCTCGCCAGCTACCAAGCGCTGGCCAAAACCAAAGGCCTGGTCCACTTTGATGCCGACGTTGGCCCGTTGGCCAACGCGCCCAAGAAGATCAGCGCCGAGTTCGTGTTCCCCTACCTCGCGCACGCGCCGATGGAGCCGCTGAACTGCACCGTGCGCCTGAGCGGTGACCAGGCCGAGCTGTGGCTGGGCACGCAAATGCCGGGGCTGGACGCGGGCGCCGCCGCGCGCGTGCTGGGTGTGCCCGCTCAGAACGTGAAAATCAACACCCAGATGGCGGGTGGCGGTTTTGGCCGCCGCGCCATCCCCAGCAGCGACTACGTGGTGGAGGCCTGCCAGGTCGCCAAGGCCGCGAAAGCGGCCGGCATCGCCGCACCGGTGCGCACGCTGTGGAGCCGCGAGGACGACGTCAAAGGCGGCTACTACCGCCCGATGCACGTGCACCGCGCCGAGATCGGGTTCGACGCGCAAGGCAACATCACCGCCTGGGACCACGTGATCGTCGGCCAGTCCATCGTCAAAGGCTCGCCGTTCGAGGCCTTCATGGTCAAGGGCGGCATCGACGCCACCATGGTCGA
>CAZANT010000013.1:7854-20039 GCA_964486575.1 uncultured Burkholderiaceae bacterium
GCCATCACGCTGAAAGACGGCGTGGTCGAGCAAAGCAACTTTGGCGACTACGCGGTGCCGCGCATCACCGACATGCCCACCGTGGCGGTGCACACCGTGCCCAGCGCCGACGCCCCCACCGGCATGGGCGAGCCCGGCCTGCCCCCGCTGGCGCCCGCCTTTGCCAACGCCATCGCCAAGCTCACCGGCAAGACGCCGCGCGAGCTGCCGTTCAAGCTGGCCTGACACCCCTCTGCTCGACGCCTGGCCGCAGGGCGCGTACACCGCGCGCCCTGCGGTTTTTTGTTGGATGGCTGCCTACAATGGGCTGACAGCCACTCCCTGTTGCACCGCATGAGTCGCCCCAGCTACCGCTACTACGACTTCATCCTCGCGGCTTTTGTCTGCGTGCTGCTGTGCGCCAACTTCATTGGCGCGGCCAAGCAGGCCACGCTGACCCTGCCCCTGGTGGGCGCCGTGACCTTTGGTGCCGGCGTGCTATTTTTCCCGATCTCGTACTTGTTCAGCGACGTGCTGACCGAGGTCTATGGCTATGGGCGCGACCGCCGCGTGGTCTGGGCCGGCTTCAGCGCGCTGGCGTTTGCGTCGGTCATGGCGGCGGTGGTGGTGGGTTTACCGCCGGCCGACACCGACTTCATGCGCAGCTACCAGGGCCAGCTCGAAGGGGTGTTCGGCAACGCCTGGCGGATTGCCTTGGCGTCCATGGTGGCATTCTGGTGTGGCAGTTTCGCCAACAGCTATGTGCTGGCCAAAATGAAGGTCTGGACCAACGGCCGATGGCTCTGGAGCCGCACCATTGGCTCTACGGTGGTGGGTGAATTGATCGACTCGTCGCTCTTTTACGTTATCGCCTTCTACGGCGTCTGGGCTACACAGGACATCGTGGCGGTGATCATGGCCCAGTACGCCCTCAAAACCGCGTGGGAAGTGTTGGCCACGCCGCTGACCTACCGCGTGATCGACTTCCTGAAGCGTGCCGAGGGCGTGGATCACTTCGATCGGCAGACCAACTTCAACCCCTTCCACCTCAACGACGATCCCGACACCCGCGGCCGCTGAGTGCCGCCGTCATCTATTCCGTGGCTTGTTGCGCGAGCGCACGTACCACCGCCGGTCGCTCAGCCATTCGGAGGCGGTGTTCCAGCAGCGCTGGAAACTGCGCCGGGTCCACGCCGTCGCCTTCCATCCACCTTGCCATGGTGAACAAATAGGCGTCGCACACGGTGTAGCGTTCGCCCATGACCCAGGGCCCCTTGAACATGGTGGCTTCCAGCAGCTTGAAGGCGTCGCCCACCGACTCGGGCACCTTCTGTTTCATTGCCTGGATCGCCGCCGGGTCGTCGGCCCAGCGGTGGCCGCGCAGCCGGTGGGCATGGGCCACGTGCACCGTGCTGCTCAGGTAACCATTGAAGGCCTGCACCTGGGCGAACGCAAACGGGTCGTTCACGGGAGCGAGGCCGGCTTCCGGAAAGCGTTGGGCAAGGTAGGCCAACAGGGCCGGTGTTTCGGTCAGCGCCCCGTCGTCGGTGACGAGGGTGGGCACCCGGCCTTTGGGGTTGATCGCGAGGTAGTCGGGCTTGCGCTGGTCGTTGTTGCGGAAGTCCAGCCGCACGGCCTCGTAGGTGGCGCCGGCCTCCTCCAGCGCAATGTGTGGCGCCAACGCGCAGGTGCCTGTGGCGTAGTAGAGCTTGAGCATGGGGCGTGTGTGTTTCGGGAGCGTTGTCTGGAATCTACCTGAGTTGACGCGGCAGCGCTTCCACCAGATGACTACTTTCGGGTTAATCCTGAGGGTGCCAGCTATATTCAGCGCATGGCCAAAGACAAAACCGTGTTCACCTGCACCGAGTGCGGTGGCAGCAGCCCTAAATGGCTGGGTAAATGCCCCCAGTGCAACGCCTGGAACACACTGATCGAGTCCGCGGCAGAGAGCGCCGGCCCAACCAGGAACCGATTTGCCTCGCTGGCCAAAGCGGCTGCTGTTACGGCCTTGGCCGACATCGAGGCGACCGACACCGAACGCACCCCCACTGGTCTTGAAGAACTGGACCGGGTACTGGGTGGCGGTATCGTCGAAGGCGGCGTGATCCTGATCGGCGGCGACCCGGGCATCGGCAAATCCACGTTGCTGCTGCAGGCGCTGGATGCCTTGCAGCGTATCAATCTGACCACCCTGTACGTGACCGGCGAAGAAAGTGGCGCCCAAGTGGCCTTGCGGGCCCGTCGCCTGGGCCTGGACGGCAGCCGGGTGCAGGTGCTGGCCGAGATCCAACTGGAAAAGATCCTGTCCACGCTGGACAGCACCCAGCCGGCCATTGCGGTGATCGACTCCATTCAGACGGTGTATTCCGAACAACTCACCTCGGCGCCCGGCTCGGTGGCGCAGGTTCGTGAATGCGCGGCACACCTGACGCGCATGGCCAAGGCCAGCGGCACCGCCATCGTGCTGGTGGGCCACGTCACCAAAGAAGGCGCGCTGGCCGGTCCGCGGGTGCTGGAGCACATGGTGGACACGGTGCTGTATTTCGAGGGCGATACCCACAGCAGCTTCCGGCTCGTGCGCGCCATCAAGAACCGCTTTGGGGCAGTGAACGAGATCGGCGTTTTCGCCATGACCGAACGCGGCCTGAAAGGCGTGACCAACCCGAGCGCGATCTTTCTCAGCCAGCATGCCGAGCCGGTGCCGGGCAGCTGCGTACTGGTCACGCTCGAAGGCACCCGGCCCATGCTGGTGGAAATTCAGGCGCTGGTGGACAGCGGGGGTCCCAGCCCGCGCCGCCTGAGCGTGGGCCTGGACCGCGACCGGCTGGCGATGCTGCTGGCGGTGCTGCACCGCCATGCCGGCGTGGCCTGCATGGACCAGGACGTGTTTGTGAACGCGGTGGGCGGTGTGCGTATCAGTGAGCCCGCAGCCGACTTGGCGGTGATGTTGGCGATCACTTCCAGTCTGCGTGGCAAGCCTTTACCCAAAGGATTTCTGGCCTTTGGTGAAGTTGGTCTGGCTGGCGAGGTGCGGCCCGCGCCACGTGGCCAAGAGCGGCTGCGTGAGGCAGCCAAGCTCGGCTTCAGCGTGGCGGTGGTGCCCAAAGCCAACGCGCCCAAAAAAGGCAGCAAGGAGATGGAAGGCCTGACCATCCACCCGGTGGAGCGGATCGAAGAGGCGCTGGATGTGGTCCGTCGATTGTTGTGAGGCTCAGCTGGCGTTGCGTTCCCGGACCAGCGCCAGGTTGTAGTTGGGGTCGTTGTACATCTTGAACTGCCGATAGACCTTGAAGTACGCGCTGCCGGTTTGGCAATCGGCGACCAGCTGGCGCATGCAGTCGCACAGGTCTTGGCGTTGCTCGTTGAGGCGGGCCAGCTTGGCGGTGGCGTCGGCGCGGTGGCGGTCATCCACGTCGGTGCGCTGGGTCTGCTCGGCCATGGCCTTGATCTTCAGCGACAAAATGGACACCCGGTCCACCATGCTGCCCACGGTTTCGCTGTTCAACCGCGCCCCCACCGGCGCCCGGCTCACCGCCTGTGGCTGCGTGACCGACGCCGGGTCGACCAGCCCCAGCGTCAGCAGCAGAAACTCGTCCATGCGCTCAATGGCGTTGTTGCGCGCCTGGTTGAAGGCATCGATGGCGCGCTTGTTGGCCACGATCTCAGCATCGGGTGCGCGTTGGCGCCGGGCCAGGTCTTCTTCACACCACAGCCGCGCGTTGCAGCGGTGGTTGTCCAATAGCGCAGCCAAAAAGTCGGGTGCCCACGGGCTGGGGTTGGCGGCGCCGAGGTCCACCACGTTCGGCCAGTCGGGGTGCTGGTTGTAGCGGTCGTGAAGTTGGGCGACAGCGGTGGCGTCAAAGTCGAATGCGGGGCGGGTCATGGCGGTGTTCCGTGGTCTTGCGGGGGCTAGGTGGATGTCCATACCTGACGGACGCAAGACATCACGGCATGGCAGACTACCTGATATTTTCCCCGAACTACTGCACTTATCCCCATGATCCCCATCTCACAGCGCCCGGTCCTGGTGGTCCGCCTGTCCAACTGGATAGGCGACGTGGTGCTGACACTGCCGTCGTTGGTGCGTCTGTCGGAGGTTTATGAACTCCGGTTGGTGGGCAAAGGCTGGATGCCCAACCTGCTCGCTGCCTACGGCTGGGATTGTTACGTCTATCCCAAAAAGACCTCAGAGCGTGTAGCCCTGCTGCGAGGGCTCAAGCAGGCACATCGCGCAACGACAGCGCTGTGTTTCCCGACTTCGTTTTCCAGCGCTCTGGAGTTCCGCTTGGCTGGTTTGCCCGCCGTGGGTTACGCCAAGGAGGGGCGAACCTGGCTGTTGCGACGGGCCCTGCCTGTTCCGCCCGCCAGCATCCACATGGCCGAGCACTTTTCAGGCTTGGCCAATTGCTTTTTGCCGCCAGCCGAACGCGTCGGTGGGACGCCGTCGGCCACGTTGCGTCTGTCCGACCTCGCCCTGAATAGCGCCAAGTCCGCGCTGCTCGCTGCAGGCGTTCCGGGCGACTTTGTGGCTGTGTGTCCGTTTTCCAGCGGTGCGATCGGGGGGAAGAGCAAAGATTGGCCCGGGTTTGGCGAGTTGGTTCAACGGTTGACCGCGGCGGGTCACCGTGTCGTGGCTTGCCCAGGGCCTGGCGAAGAGCTTCAATTGGCCGAACGTTGGCCCTCGGTCACCCCACTTCCCGGTTTGGGGGTGGATGTCTATGCCGCGGTGCTGTCACTCGCGACTGCAGTGGTGGCCAACGACACGGGCCCCGGCCACTTGGCAGCGGCGGTTGGCGTCCCGTTGTGGAGTGTGCTGGGCCCCACAGACCCAGCCCGTTGGGGCGCGCGTGGTCCCAGGGTGCACCTGTTGCGCGAGTGGCCGCATTGGCCAACTGCCGACGCATTGCATCAGCACCTGTTGCCTTGCTTGCCCAAGCCCCAACCGCTCAAGGAGACCGCATGAGCGCGCGTCTAGGTCTCTGGCGAAACCGCGCGCGGACCGTGGTCATACCAGGGCTGGGCGTGCTGATTCTTTGGGGCTGTTACTTCGCCTGGGGGATGCAGGGCGTGGCGCTGGGGTTGGGCGGGGTGGTGATGTGGGCGATGCTGCACTTTACCCGGATGACCCACGTCTTAAAGCAGGCAGCGGGTCGCCCAATCGGCCATGTGGGCAGCGCGGTGATGCTGAATGCCAAACTGAGGCCGGGAATCAACCTTTTGAAAGTGCTGGCACTGACGCGCGCCCTTGGCGAGCGACTCACCCCCGAGGGTGAAGACCCCGAACGGTATCGCTGGACCGACGGCGGTGGATCCCAGGTGACTTGTGAGTTCGTTGGCGGACGGCTGCAGACTTGGCAGCTCGTTCGGCCCGCCGATTAAAATAATGGGTTGCCCCCGCATTCTGTCGCCAGAACCCGGGTGAGATGTTCAGACCAAACCGAGGATTTCCCATGAGCGCCCCCCTGCCCCCCGCGATGCACGACCGTGACGGCAAGATTTGGATGGACGGACAGCTGGTTGATTGGCGGGATGCCAAGATTCACGTACTGAGCCACACACTGCACTACGGGTGCGGCGCTTTCGAGGGTGTGCGCGCTTACAACACGGCGCAAGGAACCGCAATTTTCCGTTTGGAAGAACACACCGACCGCTTGTTCAACAGCGCCAAGATTTTGCGCATGAAGATCCCGTTCACCAAAGAAGAAGTGAACGAAGCGCAAAAGACCGTCGTCCGAGAAAACAAGCTGGAAAGTTGTTATCTCCGTCCGCTGACTTGGATCGGCTCGCAAAAACTGGGAGTGAGCCCCAAAGGAAACACCATTCACTTGATGGTCGCCGCCTGGCCCTGGGGCGCGTACCTCGGCGAAGAGGGCATGAAGCGAGGCATCCGCGTCAAGACTTCAAGCTACACCCGCCACCACGTCAACATCACCATGACGCAGGCCAAAGCGGTCAGCAACTACACCAACTCCATATTGGCCAACATGGAGGCGCTGGACGACGGTTACGACGAGGCCCTCTTGTTGGATTCATCGGGCTTCGTCAGCGAAGGCGCTGGCGAGAACCTGTTTGTCATCAAGGGCGGTGTGATCTACACCCCCGACCTGTCGGCTGGCGCGCTGAACGGCATCACCCGAAACACCGTGTTCCACATCTGCAAGGACCTCGGTCTCGAGTTGGTACAAAAACGCATCACCCGTGACGAGGTTTATATCAGCGACGAGGCGTTCTTTACCGGCACGGCGGCGGAAGTCACGCCCATCCGCGAACTGGACCGGGTGGAAATCGGAACTGGTTCGCGCGGTCCGATCACCGAACGAATCCAAACGGCCTTCTTTGACATCGTCAATGGCCGCAACCCGAAATACGCACACTGGTTGTCCAAGGTTTGAGCGGTTCCAGGAGTCACCCATGAGCAATGCCACCGTTGAACTGCTGACCAAAGACCTGAATAACCAAGGCGGGGTCTATTGCCCCAGCCCCAAAGCCGCCATGAAGGTATGGAACAGCCATCCCAAGGTGTACTTGGACGTGGCCCGCACTGGCGAGGCCAAGTGCCCTTACTGCGGCACGGTGTACCGTCTCAAGGCCGGTGAAACGGCGCGTCACGGGCACTGACACCCCCTAACGCGTCCACTCGCACACCCACGCGGGTGGGCGAGCACGACCCCATGCACCGTTTAGATCCCCACTTGCAGCGCGCCGCCGATGTTTCTGTGCTGGCGCTGCCGGCATTGGCCTTGTGCTTGCCGTCGGGGTACTCGTATGGGGCGGCACTGTTGACACTGGCTGCTTTGCTGGGACTGGGACGCTATTCACTCTGGCCTGCGGCCCCAGGTGCACGTTGGCTGATGTTCGCCATCGCACTCATGGGGCTGCTTTGGTCCCTGGACATGGATGTCGGGCGCGCCAGTTCTTTTGAGATGCCGGTCAAGTACTTGCTGGCACTGGCCTGCGTCGGGTTTGTCGTTCGCTTCTCTCCCGATCCAACCGCTTGGATGGCCGGGGTCTTCGCGGGGGCTACGGCCAGCGGACTGGTGGCGCTTTTCCAGGTGGCCATCCTGGCCCACAAGCGCGCCAACGGATTCACCAACGAAATCCAGTACGGCAATTTGAGCCTGTTGCTTGGCGTCTTGTCGTTGGCCGTGGCCCTGATTCACTGGCGTCAATGGAACACCCGATGGCGTGTCGCTGCAAGCCTCGCAACGGTACTCGGGTTCTTGGGCTCGCTGCTGTCCCAATCCCGGGGAGGTTGGTTGGCCTTGGTCTTGCTGCTGCCCGTCTGCCTCTGGCTGACCCGCCGCCCTTTCGCAGCACGCAGAAGCCTGGTGCCGATGGTGTTGGGGCTGGGGCTGTTGGTGGTCGCTGTGCTGCCTTTCCGCACCAGCCTGATGGAACGTGTGGGCGAGGCGGGGCAAGAGATTCAAGCCTACACGCACCAAGGCGATGCCACCACGTCGATCGGTCAGCGCTTGGCCCATTGGCGCCTGGCCTGGGACATGGGGTTAGACCGGCCCTGGCTGGGTTGGGGCGGGAAGCTCGGCTATGAACAAGAAAAACGACGTCGAGTGGAGGCGGGGCAATACCCTCCGGTACTTTTGAGCTACTCGCACGCCCACAATGAGCTATTGGACATGTTCGCCAAGCGCGGCCTGTTCGGTGTGAGTGGGTTGGTCTTGTTTTACCTTATCCCGCTGTGGCTGTTTTGGCCCACCAAAAAGCGGGTAGCCGGGCTGGCGCGCAATCCGTCCGATCAGACGATGGATTTGACGGTGCGAACCTCTGCGGTGTTGCTGGTGGTCGGCTACCTGGGCTTTGGCTGGACTCAGGTCTTCTTCTCCCACAACAGCGGGAACATGTTCTACCTTTTCCCCTTGATCGCACTGTTCGGCATGTTGCACCGCAAGCCTTGGACTCCGCCACAGGCACCGGGCCGGGCCAGCGGGGCCTTGCCCCAATCACCGGTCTGACACTGCGGCATCGAGGATCACCCGTCGGTCAGACGCTCCGTGCGTTTTGGCGAACTGCAGGTCGTTGCCGTTTTCGTTGACGTTGAAGTTGACCAAGCCGACCGACTCGGTGCCAGGGATACACGGGAAGTCGACGGCGTGGGACAGGATCTGACGCACCTTGAAGCCGTTGCGAAGGCTGTGCAGGTGCAGCCAAATGTCGTCTGCCTTGGGGCAACTGTGCATGAAACCGTCACCCGCAGCTTTCAAGGCCTGTTGCAACGAGGGCGGATAAATCACGCCAGAGCAGCCGATGGCGAAATTCGCGAACGAGGCCTTGGTGCTGGTGCAGTCTGCCCATTGGTGGTAGGGCCCAAGGCCGCCCGCTTCGATGGCAATGCGTTTGGCGCGCCAGCAGTGAACCACCCCGGGCTCGTTCAGGTGGGCGCGCTGAAGTTCGGCCAGCCAATGCGGTGGGTACAGGGTGTCGTCGTCGGCGGTCACCAGAGGCAAGTGGTGTGGGTTGTCCACCAAACTCACTTGGGGGTAGTACTTCTTGTGGGGTCCGTAGTTGGGCGTCAAGCGGATGGTCAGCCCCCGTCGGACCAGACGCTGCAGCGTCTCCGGCGGTTGATGAAACGCGTCCCTTTCGTCGAGCCACAAGACGATGGCACTGGGTCGCAGCCGCCCACGGCCTATGGACTCGATGGCGAGGTACACCTTCTGCGTCCGCGAGCCATAGGTGGTGAGGCTGACCACCGGTCCTTCAGGCTGCACGATGGGCTCTTGCGACGTCCGATTTCGCCACCACAAGGGCGCCAAAAGGTGCATCCGCCGAACGTGTCGTGTCCAGTCTTTGAAGCGTTTGATGCTTTTGGGCAGGTGGATTTTGGCCATGGGAAGGTGGTCATGGCTCGGCGGCGAACTGGGTTCGTCCGAGAGCAATCGGGTTTCAGGTCAGGCTGCTTTGACGCGGCAACACCGTCGCAGTGCCAGCGATGGCGCGGTTCCACCGCTTGTTGCGCAGGGCTTCCTCGTGGACGCGCCACGGGCGGGCGTGGTCCAGGTGCAAACACACCAGTGCGTGGCGGGCTCGTTGACCGCGTATGCCAGCGTTTTGGAGCCGTACGCCCAAATTGGTGTCCTCACCGCCATAGCCCATGGTCTCGTCAAATCCGCGGACGCGCAGCAGGTCGGATCGCCAAGCCCCGCTGAGGTTGCCAGCAAAAGCTTGGCGCGGTGACAGGCGGTCCAGCCAGTCAGCCCAGCGCTGCGACGTCAAGAGACGCAAGGCTGGGGTCGCTACCCCTTGCGCTCGAAGCCACTGGGCGTTGAAGACGCGTTGGTCGACGATGTGTGCCCGGAAGTCCGGACGGTGGTGCACTTCGGGCGGCAGGTTGACGTGGCTGCCGGCAGACACAAAACGTCCAGGGCGAGCCAGCCGACGGAAAGTGGACACCACATCCGCGCGCGGTACGCAGTCCGCGTCGGTGAACACCACGAAGTCGGCCTGAGTCCGGGCGATGGCGACATTCAGGATGGTGCACTTGCGAAATCCTTGGTCTTCTTGGGTCAGGTGTACGAGCGGCCAAGGCGCGGCGGTGCGGTGACGTTCGACCACGGTGGCGATGTCTGGCGACTGGGAGTCTTCCGCCACGATCACTTCATCCGGTAACACGTGTTGCAGCGCATAGCCTTGCAAGGTCAAGTCCAACGCATCGGCGTTGGCGTAGGCCGAAACCACGACGGAAATAGACATGTCGGTTGGTGTCAAACGGGTTCGAGGGGCATGGTGAATCGAAAGCTGGCCCCGTGTTGAACATCATTCTCGCAAATCACGCGCCCACCATGCCGTTCTGCGATGGATTTGACGAGCGCCAGCCCCAATCCAACCCCGCCATCCCGCTCGCTGCTGCCGGGCAGACGGTAGAACGGTTCAAAGATGCGTTCGCGCTCACCTGCGGGCACCCCTGGCCCGTTGTCGCACACCCGCACCAAAGCTTCGTTGCGCCCAGCACTGAGTTGGACGCGGATCGTACCGTTGCCATGGCGCCGCGCATTTTCCAACAGATTGCGGATCAGGCGGCGAAGCAGGCGCGGTACCCCGCGCACCTGCACCCGCGGTGAGTCCGCGTCCAATTCGGCCCCGACTCGGGCGCACTCTTCGGCCGCCAATCCAATCAAATCCACCGACTCGATGGTGCCCATGTCGGCCTGTTGCGCATCCAACCGGCTGGCCAGCAAAATCTCGTCCACCAGCAGATCCAGCTCGGCGATGTTGCGGTTGATTTCCGCGCGGACTGGCGAAGCGGCATCGCCGCCCGACAACTCCAGCCCCATGCGGATGCGGGCCAAGGGCGAGCGCAGTTCGTGCGATGCATTGGCCAGCAGGGACTTGTGGGACTTGACCAGCGTTTCCACCCGTTCGGCGGCAGCGTTGAATTGCCGTGCCAGGTCGGCCACCTCGTCTTCGCCGTCGGCCGGCACGCGGGCGGACAGGTCGCCTTCGCCAAACTTCTGCACGCTGCGCTGGAGCACCTCCAGTCGCAGCGTCAACCGCCGGACGATGGGGTACACGCCCAGCGCCACCGCCAGGCCCACCAGGCCCAGCAGCCATAAAAAGCCATACGGCGGTCGGGCCCAGAACGGAACGTCGGACTGCTTCGGGCGCCCGGGTCGGCCGGCACGGCCAGCCCGGTCAGCGCGCGGGGCCATCTCAAGTACAAAGGTCTCGCCAGACGCGGTCTGGATGCGGAACTCGGCCCCTTCGCCGGGCGCACTCGGCTGGCGGATGGCCGAGCCGCTGACCACGGTGTCGCCCTGCGCGTTGCGCAGCACCAGTTCGCGCGAAGGCGGCGCAAAGGGCTGGGCATTTTGCTCGGCGGCAATCCGCCAAGCCCAACCCACCACCAACGTCAGCACCGCCACACCGCCGACCACCGCCAGCCAGATGCGCAGGTAAAGCCGTTTGGCGAAAGGGTTGGGCCAGGTCATCCGCGAGCGCACCTCAGTCTTGCTGCTTGGCAAACACGTAGCCCACGCCGCGCACGGTGAGGATGCGTTTGGGGTTCTTGGCGTCCACCTCAATGGCGGCGCGGATGCGGCCCATGTGCACGTCGATCGAGCGGTCAAACGCCTCCAGCTCGCGGCCGCGCACGGCTTCCATGATCTGATCGCGCGTCAGTACCCTGCCGGCGCGCTCGGCCAGCGCCAGCAGCAAGTCGAACTGGTAGGAGGTGAGTTCGCAGGCCTGGTCGGCCACTTTCACGGTGCGGGCGTCGCGGTCGATTTCCAGCGAGCCGAAGCGCAGCAGCTTGTTGGCCGGTGCGGGCCCTTCGCTCTGGCGCCGCAAGATGGCGCGGATACGGGCCAGCAGTTCGCGCGGCTCAAAGGGTTTGGGCAGGTAATCGTCGGCGCCCATTTCGAGGCCAATGATGCGGTCCATCGGGTCGCCCTTCGCGGTCAGCATCAGCACCGGCACCCGGGCCAAATCACCCGCCTGGCCCCGCAGGCGGCGGCAGACTTCCAAGCCGTCCATGTCGGGCAGCATCAAATCGAGGATGACAAGGTCGGGCGCCTCGGTCGCTGCATGTGCCAGGCCGGTGGCGGCGTCGGCGGCGTGGCTCACGGTGTAGCCGGACTGCCGCAAATACTCGCCCACCATCTGGGCCAGACGGGTGTCGTCTTCAATCATCAACAGGTTCTGGTTCATGGACTTTCAATCGGTTGTGCGCAGCATGGGGGTCATCATGGTGGCAACACGGTGCGCTTGTTTGAAGTGAATGTAAAGAAGGGTAAAACGTGGCGACGGCAGGCGTCATCCGCCCGACGCCAGACGCGCCTGCTCCGTGAGAAATTCCAGAAACACCCGGGTGCGGGCGGGCATGTGTTTGCGGGTGGGCAGAGCGGCGTACAGCGTGAATTCACCGGTCTTCCAATCTGGCAACAGCGGCTGCAGCGCGCCACTTTCAAAAAACGGTGTGGCCAGCACCATTGGCAGGCTGCAAATGCCGGCGCCGGTGAGGGTGGCGCGCAGCAGCGTGTCGGTGTGGTTGGCCACCAGCACCGGATTGACGGGCACCTCCACCACCTCGCGCGGCAAGTTCACGTGTTCCAGACGCCAGATGCGCAGCCGGGGCAGCAGTTTGAGCTTCAGGCATTCGTGCTGCGTCAGGTCGGCGGGCTGCAGCGGTGTGCCGTGCCGGCGCAGGTAGTCGGGTGCAGCGCAAAGCACGCTGCGGGTGGTGACGATGGGCC